>DATEMK010000511.1:0-2308 GCA_035275625.1 Bacteroidia bacterium | reverse complement strand
TGCTTCAAAGTATTATGAACGGAGAATTTCAGCCCTGTTCAATACTTCGATTTCTGAAAATCCACACAATTATGTTGAGCTTTAAAACAAAAAAAAATCCGAAGCTTCAGAAAAAATTTAACTTCGCATAGAAATTTTAGTATTCAATAAAAAATCTTTATGAAGAGCCTCCTCCTCCCTACCCTTCTCTGTTGCATTTTTTGTTTAAATATTTCAGCACAAAAACTTTCTGAAAAATATCTGAAGAATGAAACCGTCACGTATGATGAATGCATTGCGTTTTACAAGCTTCTTGCTCAGAAACATTCAAATGCAAAATTGATTACCTGCGGACTAACGGATGTTGGCAAGCCGCTGCATCTTTTTGTTATAACCAGCGATGGAGATTTCAATCCTTCATCCATTCAAAATAAAAACAAAAGAATTCTGCTTATCAATAACGGCATTCACCCGGGTGAGCCGGATGGCATTGATGCCAGCATGAAATTTTCTGAAGATATTCTTACCGGGAAAATTCCGGATTCACTGCTTAATCATATTGTGATTTGCATTATACCTGTATATAATATTGATGGTGCATTGAGCCGCGGATGCTGCAGCCGCTCCAATCAAAACGGTCCGAAAGAATATGGCTTCAGGGGCAATGCACGCAATCTTGACCTGAACCGCGATTTTATTAAATGCGATTCGGAAAATTCAAAATCATTTGCAAAAATTTTTCGTGAATGGGACCCGGATGTTTTTATAGACACACACGTTAGTGATGGTGCAGATTATCCATATACCATGACGTTGATTTCTTCGCAGCATAACAAGCTGAATCACTGGCTGGGAAATTATTTAAAAATTGAAATGACCCCCGCTTTGTTTCAGAAAATGCTGGAAAAAAATGATGAGATGATTCCTTATGTAAATAGTTTTAACTGGGAAGATCCGCCTGATAAAGGCATTGTGGGGTTTTTAGAAATTCCGAGGTTTTCCACAGGATACGCAACGCTGTTTAATACGATAAGCTTCGTTGCCGAAACACATGTATTTAAACCGTTTCCTGTGCGCGTGAAATCCACTTACAATTTATTGAAGTCGTTGCTTGAAGTCACTGATGCAGATTATATAAAAATCGGTGACCTGAGAAAAAAAGCAAAACAGGATTGCGCCACGCGTACTGATTTTGATTTGCAATGGCAGGCAGATACCGCAAAATTTGAACTGATAAATTTCCAGGGATATGAGGCTAAATATAAAAAAAGCACCGTGACCGGATTGCAGCGCATGTATTATGACCATGCCGCGCCTTATGCGAAGACGACAAAATTCTATGATGAGTTTAAGGCTACAACATCTGTAAAAAAACCCGAAACATATATATTACCGCAGGCATGGAAAGAAGTAATTGAACGGATGAAATTAAATGATATTGAAATGGCGCGGCTGAGCCGTGATACTATGCTTGACGCAGAAGTGTACTATATAGAAGATTATGCTACTTCGCATGAACCTTATGAAGGGCATTACCTCCACAGCAATGTAAAGCTGAGAAAAGAAAATCAATTGATACAATTTCACAAAGGAGATTTTGTGATTAATGTAAATACAAAAAACAACCGTTATGCGGTGGAAACACTCGAGCCGCAGGGAGTAGATTCTTACTTTGCATGGGGATTTTTTGATGCAATCCTGCAGCAGAAAGAATGGTTTTCACCTTTTGTGTTTGAAGAAAAAGCGGAAGAAATTTTAAAGCAGCATCCCGGTTTGAAAGCTGATTTTGAAACAAAACAAAAACAGGATACGGCTTTTGCAAAAGATGCTTTCTCACAATTGAATTTCATATACCGGCATTCAGACTACTTTGAAAAGACTTATAAAAGGTACCCCGTGGTGAGATTGAATGCTAAGTTGAATTTGCCGGTGGAATAAAAAAAATAATTATTATAAACGCTGAAAAAAATCCCCCGGATTTCTCCGGAGGAGTCCCTTCGGAATAAACCCCTTTTTCTCTTTCACCAATCATTTTCAGGCTTTCACCAACTTTTTAAAAAAACCTTTCAAAAATATTTTGCAAATCTTGCTGCACATTCAAAAAACTTTTATATTTGAGCCGTGTGAGCTGATAAAAAGATAAAAATCAGTTTAACCGATTCACGCAACGCTCCCGCGTAGTACCTTTTCTCAGAGTGTTTTTGTATCCTCTCTGAATAGTGATTGTGTCTGATTATTGTGTAAATGGTTATTCGAAATTTCATGATTTTGGGGTTTGCCGCGGCAAATACTGAAAATTCAGAAAAAATAAAAATTAATTATCTTGTGT
>DATEMK010000510.1:0-7059 GCA_035275625.1 Bacteroidia bacterium | reverse complement strand
AAAAATAAAAAAGTTATGAGACTTGTGAAAACAGAGTAGTCTTTTACAGGTTAATGCTGAAAAAAAACCGTCTCTCCTGAGGTGAGACGGGATTTTTTTTATTTTTCATTTTCAATTCTTAAACACCACTCCGTCTTTCATCACAAATTTCACATCCTGCAAAATTTTTATATCATTCAAAGGATTTCCATCAACAGCAATGATGTCTGCAAATTTTCCTGTTTCAACAGAGCCCAACTTATCTTTCTCATCGAGCAATTCTGCTGCAGTAAGCGTTGCACATTTGATAGCTGTCATTGCCGGCATTCCATATTCCACCATCAGCTGCAATTCTTTTGCATTGCGGCCATGAGGAAAAACACCGGCATCCGTTCCGAAAGCAATTTTAACTCCTGCTTTGTATGCTTTTGAAAAAGTAATTTTCATTGCGGGAGCTATTCCCATTGCTTTAGTTCTTATGGGTTCAGGAAAATAACCCGTCACCATAGCTGAGTCAGTCACTGAATTCCCGGCAAGCAGCGTGGGAATATAATACGTTCCAAATTTTTTCATCAGGTCTATACATTCATCATCCATAAAAGAACCGTGCTCAATGGATGAAACACCTGCTTTTGCTGCGCGCTTAATTCCTTCTGCACCATGTGCGTGAGCAGCGACTTTTAATCCAAGGTCTTTGGCGGTTTCAACAATCGCTTTTAATTCCTCCTCCGAATATTGCGGGCCTGAACCGTTTTTTTCAAGGCTTAACACGCCACCGGTTGCCATCACTTTAATAAGGTCAGCTCCTCTTTTATACTGCTGCCTCACTGCTTTGCGGCATTCATCAGCTCCGTTTGCAACTCCTCTTGTAATACCCGGATCACCCATCAGATCGTCCCTGTAACCGATGGAAGGATCACTGTGGCCACCTGTTGCACCTATAGGAATACCGGCAGTAAAAATCCGCGGACCTTTTATGGTTCCTTTTTTAATTGCTTCGCGCAGAGAAATATTTGTTTCTCCTCCCAGGTCGCGCACCGTTGTGAATCCCGCCAGCAAAGTCTTTTCTGAATAGGTAACAGAACGGTAAGCGATGTCAGCAATGTTAGTTGTGAATTCATCAATGTGTGAAGTTTTGCTTTGCTGGTGATCCAGGTGAACATGCATATCAATCAATCCCGGTAATACAGTTTTATTTTTCAGATCAATGACCTTATCATTAATTCCTGCATTGGAATATCCTTTTTCTATAAAAAAAATTTTATTATTCTCAACAATGATGGTCATTTCACTCAGCATTTTTTCATTAACAATGTCAAGCAAACTGCCGCACCAGATATATGTTTTCTGAGAGTACAGATTGAATGAAAAGAACAAACAGGTAATGAAAGGAATAAAAAATTTCTTTTTGAGATAATTCATGCTGACAGGTTTTTAATCGTTTTTACGAAAGTAACGGGGGACAAACCTACTTGATTTTTATGTAAAACAAAAAAGTCTTTGAAGTAAACTTCAAAGACTTTTAGGAAATTTAAAACAGGAACAGCTATTTTTCTAAAATAAGCCGCGCGGTCATGATTTTCTCTGCATTTTTTATTTCAATATAATACACTCCTGCAGGAATGTCAATGCGTGACAGGCTTATTATTTGTTCCGGCTTTTCAAGATTTTGCTTATACACTTCTTCTCCAAACATGTTTTTAATTTTTAATAAAGAATTGGTACCGGGTTTAAAATCTGTTTTTACACTAAACTCACCTTTGTTCGGATTCGGATAAATTTTAAAGTTATTATCTGAAGACAATTCATTTACTCCCAGCAACGGATCAATATAAATAGTGTCTGACATTGCATTCAGTGTAACGTAATTTCCATTAGCATCAATTGCCTGGTAATTGTTAAAGTTCAAAACAAGATATTGCGGTGTGGTTATTAAAACATTCACCCTGAAATGCAGGATACCAATTTTGCCGTAACCGTTTATGCCGGTGAAATCTTTTCTGCAGAATGCACCATTCACCATGCCGTTAGCAAGACGATTAAATGTGATGGCATTCACACCCGGGTTGCCTAACCAGCCGGATGTATTGTTGAACGTGCGTGTTCCAGCCTGTATCAGGCTGTTGTCATAACTGATATCATAAGCGATTCCATAAAAATCGGTTACTGAATTTGCAGAAGTTCCAATCCATACTTCGGCATCAATCCAGTCACCCGGCCCGTAAGCGGAGGATGCAGTTGTAAAATATAAATCAGGGTTTACGGAAGACAATTTATTGCCAGAGGAAAGTCTTGCCGGATGCACGAGGTTAAAATTTTGTTTAATTGCCGCTGTATCATTTTCATTAATAGTTCCGTCACCATTACAATCAGCATGTTTCAGGTCTGCAGAGTTGTATTGCATAATACCTGAGTTGAGAGCATCCTGGGCTGTCCATGAATTACTAACGCTGCTTCGGGCTGTGACATTCATACCATAATAATATCCAAGCGGCAAAATATCATAATTGTTTGCAGCAAGGTCATTATCGGCATCACCCGGCCATACAAAAGGACAATTGCTGGAAACAGTAACCAAAATAGAATTTGTGTAAACACATCCTGAAGGGCTTGATGCGGTGTAATCATATTGAGTGGTAACTGCGGGAGTAAACACCGGGTTTGATTGCGAAGAAACAATGACGGTGTCTTCTTTCCAGGTATAGGTACAACCGTTACAGCCGTTTATGGAAAGCTGCACGGAGCCCCCTCCGCAAATCATGGTATCATTTGAAACCACAAGGTTTGAAAAGGAAGAATCCACTTCCACGTGAATCGGGTTGGAATACACAAAGCATGTTTGTGCGGTATTGGAAATGGTTACCGAATAATTTCCACCTGCAACAATATTAGCGGAGTTTACGAATATACTTTGGGTGGTGCTGCCTGTGTTCCATAAATAATTATCACTTTCCGGAGCGGTAAGCACTATTCCGTTGTCGGGGCAAATATTAATATAGTTTTGTCCCGGGTATCCAACGGCTGTGATATTAAGCGAATCGCTGGAATGAAGGCTTTTTGCTTCAAGAAAAATTGCAGAATCATAAAAACGGTCGCCCACATCGCCAATTGCAATTTTAATATGATAAGTTCCGCAGGGCTGCACGTTCTTTTTTGCCGCAATCACAGTTGTATATCCGTCATAAGCAAAAGAGGAGCTGCCGGTATTGTCAAGATAATAACTGCAATTTACGCACGGGCCGGAAGGAGGAGTGCCGACAGGCGCCTGCCCGTTATTTATGTTATTTATTTTTACCGGCAGGTTGGAAGCAGGAACCAATGCCATGTTTTTTGTTCCGCTGATTCCGGGGCCGCTTATAAATACGGCCATCACGTCATTGTACGCAGCGTTTACAAAATCGCTGTATTCCTCTGACGCAAAAGCAAATCGCAGGTAAATGCTGTCTGAAATCGCCACAAGATCAAATTCAAGAACAGCTGCATCATAAGATGTTGCTCCTGCCAGGTTGGTGAGATTAGGATGGCCGGCAGTCTGCATATTTCCGTTCAGCAAATTGGAGGAAGGAGCATTAAAGTTATTAAGGCTGCCGCTCGACAGAATTATTCCATCAGAAATTCCCAGGGTTGCCGATAAGTCATGAAATATTCCGCGCGCGCCCTGGCTGCCTGTGAAAGTCACGTTGCTTATTGTTACACCTGAGCTTGCCAGTGTATCAGCCATTCGCTGGGCTGTGGCAACAGTATCAATAGAAAATTGTGCGCTGGCTCCGCTTGCTGAAAACAGCAATAATGTAAAAATTGATTTTAAGAATTTGTTATGCATAAGAAATTTTATTTGGTTAAAAACATATTTGCTTACGCAGAGTTTAAAAAAAAGTTTGCAGGATTGAATAAAAAAATGTTTTAAGGAAAAGATGGAGGAAAATAAGCTGTGAAATGAGTTTTTAATACTTATCAACAATTAACAATTTTTTGTTCAAAAAAAGATTTCATCCTCCGGACTGTTTTTGTTTGGAAACGTACTTTTATAAATTGTTGTACACTTATCTTTGGCAACACCAAAAACCGGAACAAAAAAAGATTCTTTTAAAAATGCTGGTTACTTATTACGGTCATTCATGCTTCACTGTGGAAACAGGAGGTAAAACACTCCTTTTTGATCCTTTTATCACGGGTAATCCGCTGGCAAAAAAAATTGAGGTTACAAAAATTGCGGCCGATTTTATTCTTATTTCTCACGGCCATGAAGACCATATTGCCGATGCTGTGACGATTGCAAAAAGAACAAAAGCCAAAGTGATTTCCAATTTTGAAATCATTGCCTGGCTCGAAAAACAGGGAATTGACAACGTGCATCCCATGAATACAGGCGGACATTGGTTTTTTGATTTCGGCAAAGTAAAATGCGTGAATGCCATTCATTCAAGCTCGCTGCCTGATGGCACGTATGGTGGCAACCCGATGGGATTTCTGATCGAAACCGGTGAAGGCAATTTTTATTACACAGGCGACACGGCACTTACTTATGACATGAAACTGGTAGGAGATTATAAATCCATTAACTTTGCACTCATGCCTGTGGGCGGAAATTTTACAATGGGAATTGACAATGCCATCCTCGCTGCTGATTTTATCAATTGCGAAAAGATTATCGGGTTGCATTACGATACTTTCCCGATGATTAAGATTGATCACCGCGAAGCCGTTGAAAAATTTATGAATGCAGGTAAAGAACTTCACCTCCTTGAAATTGGAAAAAGTATTGAATTATAAAAATTATCAACTCACATGAAAACTTACCCGGCCTCCTTAAAATTATTGATCGTTTCATGCACACTGCTTTTCGTATTCGGAGCGTGCAAAAAAGCCAAGTATTACCAGCTCGCACCTGAAGACCTTGCCTGGATTATCTATAAAGAGGGTGACCAGTTAAAATTCAGAAATCCTGCGGGAAACTTAATGACCTACGATGCTTATCGTAAAACAAGATCATACACAGTATCAGGCAGTAACTATTATGAGGAATCCGGAATTTCAATTAAACTGGTTAATGATACTGTACTTGGTTCAGCCGGTTTATTGTACATTGTAAAAAAAGAAGAAGGAAATATTATTTCAATTGCATGGCCTCATTTTTACGGCAAGCTTTTTCTTTCTTCAGCCGTTGCTTTTACAGACACTATAGGCGGTCATATTTACACAGATTTATATTCAGCAACTTCTGCTGACATTACAGGAACTAATAATATCAAGTCTTTTTATTACAGCAAACTAGCAGGAATGGTGCAATTTACCACCCGTGATACAGTAACATGGACGAAAGCGAATTAAATAATACCATACCAAATCATAAAACCATTAAAACACAACCGGGCAGCATGTCAAAAATAATTTCGATAGCCAATCAAAAAGGCGGAGTGGGCAAAACAACCACGGCCATCAATCTCGCTGCCAGCCTTGCAGTGCTCGAATACAAAACACTTCTTGTAGATGCCGATCCGCAGGCGAATTCCACATCTGGTGTTGGTTTTGACCCGCGAACAATTAAGACAAGCATTTATGAATGCATTATCAATGGTGTGCGTCCGAAGGAAATAATTCTTACCACCCGCACTCCGAATTTATATCTTTTTCCGTCTCACATTGACCTCGTGGGAGCCGAGCTTGAAATGATCAACCTTCCCAACCGGGAGTATAAAATGAAACAGGTGCTTGAAAAATTAAAAGATAATTATGATTTCATCATCATTGACTGCTCCCCGTCATTAGGCTTGCTTACCGTAAATGCGTTGACAGCCGCAAACTCTGTGATCATCCCTGTGCAGTGTGAATACTTTGCTTTGGAAGGATTGGGAAAACTGCTCAACACAATTAAAATTGTACAGACACGTTTAAATCCTGATCTTGAAATTGAAGGAATTTTATTGACCATGTATGATACAAGATTACGGTTATCCAACCAGGTGGTTGAAGAAGTTAAAACGCATTTTCAGCAAATAGTATTTAATACGATCATTCAGCGGAATACAAAATTGGGCGAAGCTCCAAGCTTTGGCGAAACGATCATCATGCACGATGCTATGAGTAAAGGCGCTGTGAATTACCTTAACCTTGCAAGGGAAATTTTACTGAAAAATAAAATGAAGCCTGTTGCAGAAGAAGAAAAAAACAGTAAGCCTGCAACATTTGAAAAACTGAGAGTGAATTGAAATTTACGATTTACGATTTACGATTTATGATTTGATTTGGAATTTGGAATTTAAAACTTAGGATTTAGCAATTAACGAATAAGATGAACGTTAAAAGAAACGCATTGGGAAAAGGGTTGAGCGCATTGCTTGATAATGCTGATACGGATTTTAATACCCGGTCAGATATAACAGGCGGCCCCGCATTTGCCGGTGCAATAGCGAGCATATTAATTGAAAAAATAGAAACCAATCCTTTTCAGCCGCGTGATTATTTTAATGAAGAATCATTGAATGAGCTTGCTGAATCAATAAAGCAGCACGGGGTGATTCAACCTATCACAGTGCGCAAAACAGGACATGATAATTTCCAGATCATTTCTGGCGAACGCAGGTATCGCGCAAGTAAAATTGCCGGCTTGGATTACATACCCGCTTATGTGCGTATAGCCAATGACGAGTCCATGCTGGAAATGGCAATTGTTGAAAACATTCACCGTGACAATCTGAATTCAGTTGAAATTGCCGTCAGCTACAAGCGCCTGATTGATGAGTGCAATCTTTCGCAGGATGATCTTGCGAAGAAAGTTGGGAAGGACAGGACAACGGTTACAAATTATTTAAGGCTGCTTAAGCTCCCTCCTATTGTCCAGGCCGCCATCCGCGATGAAAAAATCACGATGGGGCATGCGCGCGCTATTATAAGTGTGGATGATATAGCCATGCAGTTGAAAATTTTCAATGATATTATGACCGGGAATCTTTCCGTCAGAAAAGTCGAAGAGCTCGTGCGCGGAACTTCAAAAAAAACAAGAAAGCCTGCTAAAAATAATCATGAAAAGCTTCCTGCAGATTACCAGGAAATACAGGACCGCCTTTGCGATCTCTACGA
>DATEMK010000509.1:0-3995 GCA_035275625.1 Bacteroidia bacterium | reverse complement strand
CCCGCAAGCAAAAAAAAACTTGAAGAACTAATTGAAAACGATGGTATAAAAAAAATAAAATTTATAAACGACATTGAACGGTTTTCTTTTGATTGTGCCAGCGAATGTGATATTGAGGTAAATAGTTTGATGCAGGATTTGTTGTATGGTGACTACAACCCTGTTATTTCTTCCAATGAAAATAATTGCTGGTTTTTTTATCTTTTTACTTCATCCGGACAAATTGCTTTAATCAGCAATAGATTTTACGCGAGTGAAAATGAAGCCGCCAACGCTGCCGCTTCTCTTAAATATATTGGCGCATTCCGGGAAAATTTCCGCACTTCCATAACTGCTCAAAACAAATTTTCTTTCTATATAGAACTTAACTTTTCGGGTTATGCAGTTTACCTGCAGCAGATACAGGAAGATGAAACCTTGTACCGCAAACGCAGGGAAGGGTTTCTCAATCATTTGCTTTCCCGTTTTGCCGAACGCTTCACAGACTTTGCCATTCTGTCTTATAAATTTTTAGATGAGCGCGAATTGGAGCGGCAGGAAATTGTGAAGAAGGAAAATTTTCTTGCCCATTATGATGACCTGAGCAGCAACCGGGGACGCGCTTATGATTATCAATCCAACGGATGGAACAATGAAAATATTTCAGGATTTGAAAAAAGGGTGGCTGCTCTTGCAGGAATTGAAGATTTCAAAAAACACAGCTTATGCAATTTTGTAGTGCAGGAAAAAGAAAACGGGTTTGTCATAAAGATTAAATTCAGAAATTCTGAAGAAATGTTTTTTGTTTACAAAGAAAATATTTATTCAGCTGATTTTGCAAAAAGGTGTGCGAAAGAAATTTTTACTGCATTAAATATCCTCGAAAATTACCAGGTAATTTATGATGAAATTTTAGCTGAATGGCGGATAAAAATATTTTTCAAAAATACCCGCCAGGTATATTATTACTTTAATTTCCGGGAACAGGAAACTGCTTTAGCAGTATGCAACGGGTTGCACAAATTATTTTCTTCATCGCTTTCGGAGAATGATGTGCATAAATACGGAGAAGTTTTTAAATGCATCGTGACAAATTCTCTCAATGAAAAAATTTGCATTTCAAAAGAACCTAAAAAAGAAAATGAAAAAGACACTGAATTTTTGTCCCGCCTGGCAAAGCAAATTATACAACCGGGCAATTGGGATTTTATAAATGCTGAACCTATAAATTTTGAACAAATTTATTTAGATAACCGAATCGGGGAAAAACTCAGCTTCATTGATTTAAAACCGTTTATTATTAATATTTACAGGGCTGGTAAAGCCAGGCGGGGTAAATTCCAGTATGATGTAAAGGATAGCCGGGATAATTTTAAATTAAATTCATCATCCCGGTTTACCAGCTATGATGAAGCGTTTAAAGATTGCTGCAGGTTATTAATACATCTTACTGATGTTGCAAATTATCATATAGTTTACAAGAAAAACTCAAAAAACTATTTTTTGCAAATAAAATATGATAACCGTTTATTTGCTGAAAGCGATTTGAAATATAGTTCAGAATCTGATGCAGTAAATGCGCTGAACGAAATTAACAGGCTGGCAAAACAACATTTGTATTTTCTTTCAATTGAAAAGCCACCCCCATCGTGGGATTTCACTTTTTTGCTGGGCTATAAAAAAGACGAACAGTTTTTTTTCAGGAGTGAAAAGCAATTTGGCACGCAGGAAGAAGCATGGGCGGCAGGAAATATTTTTTTTAAAAACATACCCGGTTCTGTTGTGAATATTAACGATGCAGGAAAAATAATCCTTGAACAAAGTATAACACAATCCACATGTGTTTGTGTTTCGACCCAAAAAGCGGCTGATAAGGAAAAGATTAATTCATTGTTATTACTGAAGTCGGAAATTGACTCATACATGCAGGAAAAAGAGGGAGAAGAAGGCGTAACCGGCTTGTTCGAGCAGTTTGTAGCTCCGGAAGAAGTGAGTGATCCTGCATTAAAATTTGTTTACCGTCTCGTTGATAAGGATTTATTACGGGCATTTTATTTTTATAGCACCCCTGCTGACTACGATGTTAACGATAAGAATTCGGCTGAAGAAAAGAAAATTGAATTGTTTCAGGACACTGGTAATTATTCACATACCGAAATTTATTTGAGCGGTGATATAATAAAAAAATATCCAAACAGCGAAAATCCGGAATGGTTTCATTACCAGGTTAAGTGCAGCAATAAATATAACGGGGTTGAAGGTTTCGTACTTTTTGAAAGTGTCACTGGCTATGTTTCAGAAGAAGAGGCGCGAAAAGCATTTGATGAAAATCTCCATGCAATTTTAAGCAATGCTATGAAAGCGGACCAATATGGCGAAGATGTATTCATTAGTATTGAAGAAAAAAGAATTCATGACACGGATGCCTGCATCAGAAATAAGAATGTTGTTTTTATTCCGGACGAGACAAAAGAAATTATCAGGCAAAATGATGAGGATGTAATTAAATCGCTTGTCATAATTGCAAAAAAATATCCGGTAAGAACGATTACCAGAGATGATAATGAGTTTTATACCCTTTTTCCCTGTGAGAGAGATGAAAGGAATAAAACTGAAAATAACGGTTGCCTAAGTAAAACAAAAACTGCCTCTCTTCTATATTATTTTGTTTTGTCAGACGAAGAGGGCGTTGAAAAATGGCAGAGTGTAAATTATTTCCACACATTCATGGAAGCCATGCAACAGTTTAATTTTTTTCTGATATTGTTAGAATACCCGGGGAATTATTGCGTTCAGCAGGATTATTGCGGATGTAAATGGAAAATTTATATACGGGAAGTACTTGCTGAAAGTAAACGCAAATTCCCTGATAAAAGGACTGCATGGGGAAGCGATGGCATTGAAAAATTTATTTGTATTTCGCAAAGTGAAAATGCTTTTCAAACCTGTGAAAATGAAAATGGTTGTTTTTCATTTAATGTAAGTAACGGAAACATGGGACTCCTGCATCCATGTACTTATCATACGAACAAGGAAAGAAATGAGGCTATCAGAAAATTATATGAAGGCGCTAAAGATGATGAGGTATGGAAATTTCCTGAAATAAAATCTGGCGAATCGGATGAATGCATTCTATATGATCGTGATGGTAACCGGTTTGCCGGCATACGTTATGATAGTCAGCAAAACAGTTCAGGCACAGCACCCGCTGACGGCTGCCTGTGCCTGGCCGAATTGGTTTACCATGGAGCAACGACCGGGTTTGAAAAAAATGATGAAGATATTTCAGTTAAAATAAATGATAAAACATCAGTTGTAATTTCCAGGATTGATAAAGCAATGGGATTTGAAGAATGGGAAAAGATATTTTTCAAAATGTGTTGCCAGTACCCGGTGGTGAAGAAAAACAACGATACAAAATTTTATATTGAATTCAAGCTTCCCGGATTCGGTTGCTGCAATGATGAAATTAACGAACAGGAACCTTGCCGGGGCAATGATAAATATGAAACGGCTTCCTGCAAATGCTGCATTGCATGGAAAAGCGAATGTTGTTTTGAATCGTGCTATGATGCAATTTCATATCTCATTAAAAACAAAGATTGTCTTCTTGATCTTTCAAATTATTCACCCGTTTTCGATTGTGAGTGCGGACCGTTTGGAATCAAACTGAATTGCGCGTGCGGGGTTGATGACGGAACAGGAGGTAATGACACTTACAAATATTCAATACAGCCAGTCAGCAATGATGAGGATGGAAATAGAAACCCGGAATGCTGTAGTGAAATAGTAGCGTTCAACCCGCAACGCTATTCAACTCCTGAAATGGATTGCGATGCTGTTATGCGTGCAAAAAAAATAATCAACAGCGAAGGGCTGCATTTGGCGGAACATATTTTATTGCGCCCGCGATGCCCCGAAGATTGTCATGAGAATGACAAGATAAATTGCCCGGTAAAAATTTGTGATGACAAGGGTAATGATATGACTAAATGCAAATTCCCTGAATTTAAAGA
>DATEMK010000508.1:0-14591 GCA_035275625.1 Bacteroidia bacterium | reverse complement strand
AACTTTCTTTGCTTTGGGTTTCGCTGTTTTCTTTACTGTTTTTTTTGCCTTTGCTTTGGGTGCGGATTTCTTCTTTGCAGCAGGCTTCTTTTTTGCAGCAGGTTTTTTGGATTTTGCAGTTTTTCCGCCTTTGGGTTTTTTCTTTTTTGCCATCGTTTTAATTTGTTAAAAACTTGGTTAGGAAAACATGTACTTACAAGATTGTCACAAATTTAAAGGCAAAAAATTTGATTTAAGCAATTTTTTGATAATTTTTTTTTACTTGATGTTTTCTGTGAAAAAAAGCTGCATTTTCGCGAAAAATATCGCCTTTGCACATATTATTCCTACTTTTGTTTTCGTTATAAGAACCGATCAAACCGGGATCATTTCATGAAAAAGTCTTATTTATTGCTTCTTCTTATTGCTTTTACAGGTATTGCGGGTTGCCAGAAGGATATCCCGGTACTTGGACAGGAGGAAGGCGATAATACCTCTAAATCTGAGGTATATATTCGTTCCATAACATTGTTCGGTTTTTCTGCAATCGATCCGAACACTATGTTGTCCTGGGATGCTGGCTCAGTTCAGCCTTTTGATTCACTTGATGATACCGGTCCGGATATTTATTTTAATTTATATCATAAGTCAGATGAAGGGTTGCCTATGAGTTTTCATCAACTGACACATTTTGCCAACGTTTTACCTTTGCATCCTGATACGCCATTGGTGTATTATTTAGTACCACCATTTCAAATACTTCCTGAATATATTGATACAACAATTTATCTGACAATGTACGACCTTGATTTTGCAGACCCGCTTAATGATTCAATGTACATGGACAGTATACCTTTTACTGTTGGTTCTGATGACAATGTTACATTCATAGATAGCAGTGGCTTTAATGGCTCAAGAATAATTTTGGGACTTGAATGGAAATAACCCATGTCTTTCATTTTAAGAATTGCAGGAATAAAAGATTCGAAGCTTTTATCGGAATTAGGTAAGATTTGTTTTTCTGAAGCTTTTGGAAGAAATAATTCAGCAGATGATTTAAAAAATTATCTCGCAGAATCTTTTAAGGAAGACGAAATAAAAAGTGAACTTGAAAATAAAAACATCACTTATTTAATTGCTGTTGATGAAAATAATGAATCCGTTGGTTATGCCAAATTGAACCGTGAGGAAAAACCGGAAGAATTAAATAACGCCCTGTCCATTCAATTACAGCGAATTTATGTAAGACAAAAAATTAAGGGTAAAAAAATTGGCGCACTTATGATGCAGAAATGTATGGACATTGCAAAAAATGAAAACCGGAAATTTATCTGGCTCACCGTGTGGGAAGAAAATAAATCAGCCATTGATTTTTATTTTAAATGGGGATTTGAAATTTGCGGACATCGTTATTTCAGGATCGGGAAAAAAATTGATGACGACTTTATGATGAAAAAAGAATTATCTCCGGGCAATTAACCTGTAGAAAACCTTGTTTTATTATCTACTATGGAGTGATACCTGAAACAGGAGAGAAAGTTCACATGCTAATAATAATTTTCGTGGTTTCCTTCTTCATATTTATCTTTGTTTCCCGTCACGAAAAAACTTTGAACCTTAAACCTTAAACTTTAAACCTCTCCAAATGGGAAGAATTTTTGAAAAAAGAAAACATAAAATGTTTGCCCGCTTTGATAAGATGGCAAAAACCTTTACTCGAATCGGGAAAGAAATTGCTATTGCCGTTAAACAAGGCGGTCCTAATCCTGATGGGAATCCGCGCCTTCGTATGGCAATGCAAAATGCAAAAGGCGCAAACATGCCAAAAGAACGTGTGGAAAATGCAATCAAAAGAGCCTCATCAAAAGAAGAAAAAGGGTTTGAAGAAGTGGTATATGAAGGATACGCACCCTATGGAGTTGGAGTTGTGGTTGAAACTGCAACTGATAATCCGACACGTACCGTAGCAAATGTGCGTATGCATTTTAACCGTGGAAATGGCACGCTCGGCAAAACAGGTTCACTTGATTTTATATTTGACCGTAAAGGCGTTTTTAAAATTGAAAAAGCAAATTTGAACCTTGATGATTTAGAATTGGAATTAATTGATGCCGGTTTGGAAGATATTGCATTGGATGAAAATGAGATTTACATTTATTGTTCCTTTAATGATTTCGGGGCAATGTCAAAAGCGCTTGAAGAAAAAAGTGTAAATATTATCAGCGCAGAAAAGCAGCGCATCCCCAACACTCTTGTTGAACTGAATGAATCGCAGCAGGAGGAAGTTATCAAACTGGTGGAATCATTGGAGCAGGACGATGATGTGCAGCACGTGTATCATAATCTTAAATAAAAAAGTTCAATCCCATAGCGGCCGGGATTGAACTTCGCTTTTATTTTATTATTTGTTCTTATTTAGTTCCTTCTTCAAATCTTCCATTTGTTTTTTCAGGTCATCCATCTGTTTTTTCAGCTCATCTTTACTTACCTTTTTCATTTCCTCCCTCGCTTTTTCTATTTCTTTCCTGGCTTCTTTCATTTCCTCTTTTGCCTTTTCCATTTCTTCTTTTATTTTTTCCTTTTCCCCGGGAGTCATTTTGTTGTCATGGTGATAATAATAGTAATTATATCCATGAGTGCCAGGAGGCATAGGAGGCTCCGGTGGTTCAGGCAGGTCTGCTAATTCAGGAAGATCAGGAATGTTGAAATCAAAATTGAAATCAAAATTCCCGGAAAATTCCTGCCAATCGAAATACCCGTTAACAACGGTTGTGTCTTCTTTCAGGATTTTACCATCTTCGTCTTTGTAAATAGTGATTCGCGTTACTTTTTTCTTTTTGTCTTTTGAATCATTTTCTTTTTTGCCTGCATCCTGTGCGCTGGCACTTCCAAAAACAAGCAGCGCCATTGCTGCAATTGCAAGGCGGTAAATTTTTTTGTTTAGAATTAATGTTTTCATGAATATATGTTTTAAGTTTTTCTGCTGCAAAAATAATATCATGAAAAAGCGTGACAAGTTAATGCATGGTTAAAGAAGGTTAAAGAAAAGTTAATGGATAATGAAGAATGTTAAGGCCAGGACAAAAAAATATCCGTTCATCCTTATTGACCTGCAGTTGCCTTGTATTTATCGTGATTCACTGATGATTAGTAATTTAGCCAACTTTTAAATTTGTTGTGTGTCAAAAGTTATTATCATTTCCGTTATAACCGACCTTGTAACCGATCAGCGCGTTCATCGTGCTGCAATGACTTTGACAAACCAGGGCAACCAAGTAGTGCTGGTCGGAAGAAGATTAAAAAAAAGCCTTCCGCTTGATTCAAGGCCTTATAAAACGGTACGCTTTAAATTATGGTTTGAAAAAGGCCCGATGTTTTATGCCTCTTATAATTTGAGATTATTTATTTTCCTGATGTTTAACGGAGCAGATATTTTATTGGCAAATGACCTGGATACATTGCCTGCCAATTACCTGGCAGCCAGGTTAAATAACATGCCGCTGGTTTATGACAGCCATGAATATTTTACTGAAGTTCCTGAATTGGAAAACCGCCCTTTTGTGAAAAAAATCTGGAAAAGCATCGAGCAATTTATTTTTCCGCAACTAAAATATATTTATACTGTGAATGATTCTATTGCCGGGTTATATCAAAAGGAATACAATAAAAAAATTGCAGTAGTCAGAAATATTCCTGATGTTCCTCCACAGGATGAAATCCCGGATTCAAAAAAAATGAAAGGTGATTTAGGAATTGATTCAAATAAAAAAATAATTATCCTGCAGGGTGCGGGCATTAATATTGAACGCGGAGCTGAAGAAGCTGTTGAGGCCATGAATTATATTGATGATGCGGTGCTTCTCATTGTTGGCGGAGGCGATGTTATGCCGTTTCTGAAAGAAATTGTACAGGTGAATAAATTAGAAAAAAAAGTAATTTTCAGAGATAAAATGCCCTATTGGCAGTTAATCAATTATACAAAAATTGCTGATATGGGCCTGACTCTTGATAAAAATACCAATCTCAATTACGCGAAAAGCCTTCCGAATAAATTGTTTGATTACATTCATGCAAACATTCCGGTGCTTGGTTCTCAAGTGACTGAAGTTAAAAAAATAATAGAAGAATATAAAATAGGAGCGGTAATTGAAAATCACGATCCCGAACATATTGCTGAAAAAATAAAATTCATGCTCGCAGATGAGAGCAGGATTGAATGGTGGAAAAAGAATCTTACCCTCGCTGCCGGAGAATTATCCTGGAGCAAAGAAGAAAAAAAGCTATTGAAAGTTTTTGATGGTATCCTCTGAAAAACATATTCACGTTGTAAGTTTTGATGTTCCGTACCCTCCAAATTATGGAGGGGTAATTGATGTATTTTACAAAATACAGGCATTACACGACAAAGACATAAAAATTCATTTGCATTGTTTTCAATACGGGCGCGAACGATCAGAAAACCTGGAGCGGCTTTGTTTAACTGTAAATTATTACCCGAGAAATGTTGCCAAATCCCAGCTTTTTAACAAGCTTCCTTATATAGTTATTTCCAGGTCCTCCGAAGAGCTGATAAAAAATTTATCGAAAGATGAACATCCTGTTTTGTTTGAAGGCTTGCATTCTTCCTATTACCTGGATGATAAAATATTAAATAGCAGAAAAAAAATTGTCCGCACGCATAATATTGAACACGATTATTACACCAGCCTTGCAAAAGTGGAAAGTAATATTTTCAAACGGTATTATTTTTACAATGAAGCTACCAAGCTTGAATCGTATGAAAGAATTTTGACGAAAGCGGATTATGTAGCAGGTATTTCAAAAAACGATACAAATTATTTCCACGGAAAATATGACAACGCTTTTTATCTTCCTGCATTTCATTCAAATGAACACGTGAAAATTCAGCTGGGAAAAGGCCCCTTCGCATTTTATCATGGCAATCTCGGAATCGGGGAAAATAATGAAGCAGCCTTATGGTTAGTGAATGAAGTGTTCAATAATTTCAGCCATCCTCTTATTATTGCCGGCCATCGCCCATCGGAAGAGTTACTTGCGGCTGTGCAAAAGAGAAATAACGTGACGCTGATCAGTGATCCTACAACAAAACAAATTCACCAGTTTATTGCAGACGCTCATGTAAATGTGCTGCCTACATTTCAGCCAACAGGAATAAAACTGAAATTACTTTCTTCTTTATATAATGGAAGATTTTGCGTGGTCAATAAACTAATGGTAGAAAATACCGGGTTGGAAAAATTATGCATTATTGCCGATTCGCCCCACCTTATGAAAGAGGAATTGCAAAAAGTTTTTAAAACTGAATTCAAAGCTTCCGATGTTAAATTGCGGGATAAAGTTCTGCAGGAAAATTTTTCAAACAAAAAGAATATCGAAATACTGATCGAGCGGATTTATGATCAGAAGAAAGACTTGTTTTCGGTTTGATCACGGTATTAACCTGTAAAGCTCACTCCTTCACTTCCGCAGATTGATCAAAAATTTTTCCCTGTTCACATTTGAGAATACGTGCCGGATATTTTTCAAAAAGAGAATAATTATGTGTTGCCATAAGCACGGATGTTCCGCCCTTGCTGATGTCAAAAAGTAGATTCATAATTTCACCGGTTGTTTCGGGATCAAGATTACCGCTTGGCTCATCCGCAAGAATGACTTCGGGATGATTTAACAATGCACGTGCAATCACTAACCGTTGCTGTTCGCCACCCGAAAGTTCGTGAGGCATTTTAAAGCCTTTTGTTCCGAGCCCGACATGGTTGAGCACTTCGTTCATCCGTTCATTTATTTTATTCTGATCCTCCCACCCGGTAGCTTTCAATACAAAAAGCAAATTATCTTTTACGGTGCGGTCGCTCAGCAATTGAAAATCCTGGAAAACAATTCCGAGCTTTCTTCTTAAAAAAGGAGTTTGCTTTAATTTTAGGTTAATTAAATCGAAACCTGCAATTTTCGCATACCCCTGGGTTATTTTAATCTCGCCATACAGCACTTTAAGCAAACTGCTTTTTCCACTGCCGGTTTTTCCAATTAAATAAAAAAATTCTCCTTTGTTCAGCGAAAGCGAAACGTTATTTAATATCAGGTTTTTTTGCTGATAAATATTTACGTTTTCAAGTTTTATGATCGGGTCTTCTGACAAGCGGGAGAGGTTTAAAGTTTAAATTCGTTTAAGGATTCGTTAATTCGTTGATGTATTATATCTCTAGCTTCTGCACTTTCCCGAATGGAATATTTTCAATCATTTTAACAATGTAATCCTCTTTATTTGTCAGGCCGCATTTGGCGAGCGCTTTTGAAGGACGATCCACGCGAAAGTAAGCAAGCAACGTAAAATTATTATCACGCAATTGCACATAATCAGGAATTTTTGCTTTGCCTTTTATTTTGAGGATGTACATTTCAGGGTGCAAACTTAGTGAAATGAGTCATTGGTTCCAGGCAAAAAAACAAACCCCCGAAAAAAATCCGGGGGCTTATTAACCTGCCTGAAAAAACTAATCTAACCTTATCTTATTATAAATGCCTTCTTCTTCCGAGATGTATTGTAAAAGTTTGTCCGTTGATTGTTGCTCGTGCAAGATCATCTCTTAAACCATTAATATAACTGTAATCAATGCTCCTGTCCGGTTTGTTTGAAATGGTCACATTGAGAATACCGCTTGTAAAATGAGGAAAGCCGATTTCTTTTTTAAGAGGATTGTTTGCATCAGTACCCATGCTGAACGAAGCTCCGCTTGTTGTAGTTCCGCTTGCGCTTCCGCTGATAAGATAAACATCATCTTTCCATTGCCATGTTGATTCGCCTGCAATCCATTCTCTGGTCCTGTTTGATGTGTATGTTATTGTTCCGCCTGTTCCATTGTAGCTGTACTGCGGATCAATGGTGATGGTCCCATTTACGGTAACAGAAAAAGTAAGATTGCCGCTTGAGTTAACTCCATTATTTGTTACCGTTTTTGTTCCTTCAATTTTATTAAAGTTCAGATAATAATTGTTGAAAGTAATGGTGTGTGTGGAACCGGGATCACGATAATGTCCTGTCCAGGTAACATCAATTTCTCCGCTCCTGTAATTTCCATCTTTTCCGAGACACGGGGATTGTGCCGTTCCGCTGAAAATAATGGTTGCTGTGTGCGGGTTTGAAATAGTATCAATGGTAATGGTGGCGCATGATGTTTGAACCAGGTCTTCTTCGGGTACAGGAGTGGAAGAAGTTCTGGCATTCACTCCTTCATCCGCCACGTTGCCTGCATCGTCATAAGCCATATCAGCAACCGACTGGTCATACATAGTTGCCGTGTCAGTGGAGTAATTTTCATCCTTGTCCTTTTTACATCCTGTGAAGATCAATGCTGCTATTGCCATTGATAACAGCGTACCGGGAATTAAGTTTTTTACTTTCATAGTTTTTATTTTTTCTGAATTTGTGATTTTGATAATCGCAGAAGAAAAAGGTTTAACGCCTTTTTGAAAAATTTATTTCTAAAAAATCAATTCACTCAAAATTCATACGTCTGATTGCAAAGTTTTGCGCAACAGCGTGTTCATAAAATATTTCATAAGAGTAATAAATGGAAAACTTTAACCGTTCATAAAAATTAATTTCGCACTTGCGGGGGAAATGAATGTTGGATGGATCGAAAAAACAGAACAATCGAAAATGCAATGAATAAAAAAACCTGTTTAAAATATTTTTTATCTGCAATAATATATTTCCTGCTTGCCGGTGAGTTTTCTTACTCGCAGCAAACAGCGGCTTATACTGATCCTGACTGGCATTACAAGATGGGAGTTGAATTGTTTAACAAGGAAAAATACAGTGCAGCAGATGAAGAATTTAAGGACTATTATAAAGAGCCCCGGCAATCTTCTTTGAACAGAACAAATGCTGAATACTTTTCTGCTATTTGCGCAGTGGAGCTTTTTCATCCTGATGCAGAAAAAAAATTGTCAGCCTTTATTGATCAGCACCCGGAAAACATTTATGCGAAATATGCTTATTTCCAGATGGGCAGGATTTATTACAAGCAGAAGAAATATAAAAACGCAATTGAATGGTTTGAAAAAGCGGACATTTCTACTCTGAAAAATGATGAGATTGCTGAATATTATTTCAAGTTAGGGTACAGTTATTACATAAAGGGCGATATGACCAAAGCGAACAGCAGCTTTCATTCCATCCTTAACACCGAATCAAAATATAAAACGGCTGCGCTTTATTATTATGCACATACAGCCTACGCAAATAATAATTATGCGACAGCATTGGAGAATTTTGAAAAGCTGAAAGATTCGGAAACATTTGGTGCGATGGTGCCTTATTATATTGTCCAGATTTATTACGAGCAGGGAAAATATGATGAATTGATAAAGTATGCTGTGCCGCTTTTGGAAAATCCGAAATTGCAAAATGCAACGGATATTAAAAGATTAATTGCAGAATCTTATTACCGTAAAGGTGAATATACTGCCGCACTGAAATATTTTGAAGATTACCGCAAAAATTTTCCACAACCCAGCCGCGAAGATTATTACCAGATTGCATTTTGTGAATACAAGCTGGGGTTGTATGATAATGCGATTGCAGGTTTTCAAAAGGTGATCAATGTAAAAGATGCTTTAGCTCAGAATGCCTATTACCACCTTGCTCATTGTTTCATTAAAAATAATAATAAGGAAAATGCACGAAGCTCTTTTCAGTTTGCATCAAAAATGGATTTCGACAAAGACATTAAGGAAGATGCGCTGTTTAATTATGCAAAGCTGTCCTATGAATTAAATTACCAGCCCGTTGCCGTGAATGCTTTCCGTGATTACCTGAAAGCATATCCGAAATCAGCTAAAACAGACCAGGCGAATGAAATGCTGGCCCAACTTTATCTCACCACCAAAAATTATAAAGATGCATTAGCCTCCCTGGAGACTATCACTAATAAAAGCGCTTCTGCCAAAACTGCTTACCAGAAAGTCGCCTATTATCGCGGCATAGAGTTTTACAACGATGGCGATAAGGAAAAAGCAATCGGCTTATTCAACAAAGCCATTGTCACTAATTCCGATCCCGGTATCCAGGCGCTGGCAATGTATTGGAAAGCGGAAGCATTGTATGATCAGAAAAAATATGATGATGCAATTAAAGAATACAGGATTTTTATTTTTAATCCCAAATCCATAAATCTTCCGAATTACAATACCGCAAATTATGGAATGGGCTACAGCTATTTCAAAAAAGAAAATTTTGCTGATGCGCAAACGTGGTTTCGCAAATACATTAAAGATAAACCAGAAACAGACCAACCGCGTTATAACGATGCGCTTGTCCGGATCGGTGACGCATTTTTCATGCAAAAAGATTACACCAATGCGCAAAGCTTCTATTCTGATGCCATTGCAAACAATGCCAGCGGTGCAGATTATTGCCTTTTCCAGAAAGGAATGATGCAGGGCATCCTGGGAAATATGAATGCCAAAGAGTCCACCATGGCGCAATTGGTTTCAAAATACCCGAAATCATCATATGCAGACGATGCCGTGTTTGAAAGGGGCGTTGCTTTGATTGTAACCAACCAGGATGATGCTGCTGAACAGCAATTCAGAAAAATAATTTCTTCTTATCCGCAAAGTAATTATGTCAAAAAAGCCAGGCTGAATATTGCATTGATTTATTTCAATGATAAAAAAGATGATAAAGCAATGGAATTATTCAAGCAGGTGATTAAAGATTATCCCGCCACACCGGAAGCAACAGAAGCTTTAACCGCAGTAAAAAACATTTATGTGAATTCAGGAAAACCGGATGATTATTTTGATTATGCTAAAAATGTTTCTTTCGCAAATATCAGTTCGGGCGCACAGGATTCGATTACCTATGAAGCCGCTGAACAGCGCTATCTTAAAGGGGAAACAGAAAACGCAGCAAAAGATTTTGATAATTATTTATCCCGTTTTCCCAATGGAGCTTTTGTATTGAATGCAACATTCTACAAAGCCGAATGTGAGTACAAATCAAAAAACTTTGACAAAGCATTAACGGCTTATGAAGTTATTCTCGATAAACCTAAAAATGTTTTCAGTGAAAAAGCTTTGCTGAACGCAGCGACCATTAATTACAGGAATAAAAATTATGAGAAAGCGCTGGAGCAATACAGGGAGCTGGAAGAATCAGCAGATTTCAAGGACAATATTATTTCATCACAGGCGGGACAAATGCGCTGTAATTTTTATTTGAAAAAATATGATGCCGCCATTACTTATTCGCAAAAAGTGCTGAGCCAGGACAAAGCATCCACAGAACAAGGTAATGAAGCGCATCTTATTGCCGGAAAATCATTTCTTGAAAATGCTGATCTTGCAAATGCCGGCAATGAATTTAAAGCAATTTCGAAAATCACCAACAGCGTGATTGGTGCCGAGGCAAAATATAACATGGCGCTGATTTCTTTTATGCAAAATAATTTTAAAGATTCGAAGAAAAAATGTTTTGATGTAATTAACCAGGTCCCTGCATATGATTTTTGGGTGGCAAAAGGCTTTATACTGCTTGCCGATAATTATGTGGCACTGAAAGATACATTCCAGGCAAAGCATACATTGAAGAGCATCATCGAAAATTACAAGCAAAATCCGAATGATCCCGAAGACCTTATTATGATGGCACAAAAAAAATATGACGCCATGATTGAAACTGAAAGTGAAATTGACCGGAGAGAAATGCAGGATAAAGCATTGCTGGTTCCGGATGAGAAGGACAGCCTGGATGAGAATTGAAGAAATAAACATTTCATTTTTGAAAATAAAACCATTTCAAACACTATAGATTAAAAAATTATAAATGGAAAAATCATTCATTAAAAAATTTATTTTATTCCTGTTTATGTGGCTTTCCTGTTTTCTGATTTTAAAAGCGCAGGATGATAAAACAAAATCAGGTGATGTCGGTGACGAGCAGGTGACAGTTGTAAAAGCATATCAGCCCACGTTATCGGATGCCATTAAAATAAGTGATGTGCCCCAGAAAGATACAGCCGTTTTTAACAGCCCTGATTTGAAATATAATATTGAACCGAAAAAGCTTGATACCAAATATAACATCACCCCGATTAAGCCTGTGAAGATAAAAGATGAGAATATCAAAAAGCTTTATAATGGATTTGTCAAAGCAGGTTATGGAAATTACAATACTCCTTACGGTGAAGTGTTTTACAATGCAATGCGTTCAAAAGAATTTAATGCAGGTGTTCATTTCAAACATCTGTCTTCCAGGGGAAAAATTAAAGGCTACGGTTTTCCCGGATTCAGTGAAAATAATTTTGAAATATTCGGAAATAAATTTATGGAGAGTTCCATATTAAATGGAAATGTCGGCTTTGACAGGGAGGTGGCTCATTACTATGGATATTTCGATCCGCCTGATTTGCATTCAAAATCTGAAACAAAACATCTTTTCAAAACTTTTTGGGGAGATTTTTCCATTGCAAGCTCTCATAATGATAAAGACCGGATTGATTACAAAGCAGGAATTGCCTTTTACAATTTTACGGATAACCGCGAACAGTTAGAAACGGATTTTGAAATCAAAGGAATGGGCGGAAAGCATTTTGAAAATGGTCATTATGCAAAAGCTGATTTAATTATTGATATTTCCAAATCAGAATATAAATATGATTTATGCCCTCCCGGAGTTGAATGTTTTACAGGCGGTACAGTACCCGTTAGTACAAACAGAACCATTGTGCGTTTAAATCCAAGATATGAGCTGACGTATGAAAACATGAAAATTTCAGCAGGGGCGAATATGGCAATTGAAAATGGTTATGATGATACACATTATCATTTCTATCCTGTAGCTGAAATAAAGTATCCATTGATTAAAGAAGATTTCACAGTGTTTGGGGAAATAAGCGGCAACCTTAGAAAAAACAGCCTTCGCAGCCTGAATAATGAAAATCATTTCCTTGTTCCATCACCCATAACCAACGTCAATGAGCTGGTCAACACAAACGAAAAATTTACTGTTAAAGGCGGTCTCATTGCGAAACCTGATCGCCAGGTGCAAGTCACAGCTTATGCAGGTTTTTCGCGTTTGGTGGACGATGTATTTTACATCAATAGTTTTTTTGATACGAGCATTACCAGTTTCAATCCCGTTTATTATGACAATTCACAATTTAACATTCATGCAGAAGTGCAGTATATCCAGGGAGAAAAATCAGGCATCACATTTAAGACAGATTATTTTTCTTATAACCTTCCCGATAGTATGAAGCCCTGGTTCAAACCATCCATCCTGCTTACCCTTGGCGGTAATTATAATATTGCTGATAAAATTTTTGCCAAAGCCGAATTATATTACACCGGCAGCCGTACAGCTCCGCGGATTGACGGAACAACAACAACACTCAAATCATACATTGACCTTAATCTTGGCGTTGATTACAAATATTCGAAAGTTCTGTCTGTCTTTTTAAATGTGAACAATCTCACAGCATCCCGTTATTTCAAATGGTACAATTATCCATCCTACCGGCTGAATGTTTTGGGTGGTGTCACGTATTCGTTTTAAAACGCGAATTCATCCTCTCCAACTGAACTTTTCTTTCCCATTTCTAATACAAAAAATCCGTGAAATAAACAATTTAAAAGAAAAATTTTTCCATCAAAATTTTGTTGGTTTATTATGATTTTTTGACGCATGATACACGCTAAAATTTTATCTTTGCATAAACACAAAACTTTTAAATTTTCAGAGTAAAAATGAACGCAGAAATTGAGGAAAAAGTGATAGAGAAACAAACAGAATACGGAGCTGACAGCATACAGGTTTTAGAGGGTCTTGAAGCAGTTCGAAAGCGCCCGGCCATGTACATTGGCGACATCGGAGTTAAAGGACTTCATCACCTGGTATACGAGGTGGTAGATAATTCTATTGATGAAGCCCTGGCAGGACATTGCAAAAATATTGATGTGCAAATTCTTCCTGATAATTCCATCATGGTGAAAGATGACGGACGGGGAATTCCAACGGACATGCACGCAAAAGAGAAAAAATCTGCGCTCGAAGTGGTCATGACCGTACTTCATGCAGGAGGTAAATTTGATAAAGATTCGTATAAGGTTTCAGGTGGTTTGCATGGTGTGGGTGTAAGCTGTGTAAATGCATTGAGCGCACATCTGAAAGCTGAAGTGCATCGTGAAGGAAAAATTTTTATGCAGGAATATGAGCGCGGAAAGCCCATGTATAATGTAAAAACATTAGGCGATACAACATCACGCGGTACCATTGTAACATTTAAACCTGATGAAACAATTTTTATTACATTGGAATATCATTACGATATTCTTGCCGCAAGGTTAAGGGAACTTGCATTTCTGAACAAAAGAATCCGCCTCTCCATTGCCGACATGCGCGAATTAGATGAGCATGGAAAACCCGTCAACCAGGATTCGTTTTACAGTGAGGATGGACTAAAAGAATTTGTAGCGTACATTGATGCGAATCGTGAAAAGCTGATACCTGAATGTATTTACATGGAGTCCGAAAAATCAGGGATGCCGGTTGAAGTAGCCATGCAGTACAATACTTCATACGGAGAAAATCTTCATAGCTATGTAAACAATATCAACACGCATGAAGGGGGGACACACCTTTCCGGTTTCAGAAGAGCGCTTACAAGGACATTAAAAAATTACGGTGAGAAACAAGGCATGTTTGCCAAATTGAAAATTGATATTGATGGCGATGATTTTCGTGAAGGATTAACGGCTGTTATATCTGTAAAAGTACAGGAACCGCAATTTGAAGGACAAACCAAAACAAAGCTGGGTAATAATGAAGTGATGGGCGCTGTTGACCAGGCAGTGAGTGAAATGCTGAATAATTATTTGGAAGAACATCCGAAGGAAGCAAAAACGATTGTCAATAAAGTCATTCTTGCCGCCACCGCGAGGCAGGCAGCAAAAAAAGCACGCGAATTGGTTCAACGCAAAGGTGCAATGACAGGTGGCGGATTGCCGGGTAAATTATCCGATTGCTCTGAACGGGATCCAAGCATGTGTGAAATATATTTAGTTGAGGGAGATTCGGCAGGCGGAACAGCCAAACAGGGACGCAACCGGGCATTCCAGGCAATACTTCCGTTGAGAGGAAAAATTCTGAATGTGGAGAAAGCCATGGAATATAAAATTTATGAGAACGAAGAAATAAGAAATATCTTTACTGCACTTGGGGTTTTCCGTGATGATAAGCAGGAAGGCAAACCATTGAACATTGAAAAGCTCCGTTATCACAAAGTGATTATCATGACGGATGCTGATGTTGACGGAAGCCACATAACGACATTGATTTTAACTTTCTTCTTCCGCCACATGCGCGAACTTATTGAAGAAGGGCGGATTTACATTGCAACACCGCCACTCTATCTTGTTAAAAAAGGAAAAGAGGAACGCTATTGCTGGACGGAAGAGCAACGGCTTGCAGCAGTAAAGGAATTAGCCGGTGAAAAAGAGTCGAATGTAAATATCCAGCGATACAAAGGATTGGGCGAAATGAATGCAGAACAATTATGGCAAACCACCATGAATCCTGAATTCAG
>DATEMK010000507.1:0-2886 GCA_035275625.1 Bacteroidia bacterium | reverse complement strand
CAAATTTTCCAGATCAACATTTTCAATTAAGTTCAACCCCGGTTTTTTATTTTTTTCAATGCTTCCATATTGATTTTCGATTCCGAAAAATTCTGCTCCGTTTAAAGTCGCCCATTTCAATAAAGTTTGCAAAGGAATTTCAGCAGTGTATTTTGTAATTGTTTTTAATTCATCTAAAATGGAAAGGCTCCAATTGGAAGCATAAGAATCTGTGCCAACACAACATTTTGCGTTTTCATCAATAAAATTTTTTAAGTCCGGTAAGCTGTTTTCGATGTAAAGATTTGCATTCGGGCAAAAGCACCAGTAAATATTCGTTGAATAATTATGAGCGAATTGAATGTCTTCCTTTTTTGTAAACGTATTATGCACAAGCAGAATTTTATTTTCTTTTGGCAGCAGAGGCAAATAAGATGCTAAAGAACTTTTTCCTGTCATTGGCAAATGTTCTAAATTAATATTCATGCTTTTGAAAAATTCCACCAGGTTTCCTGTTCTATTTTTGAAAAGTTCGTTTTCCGATTCGGTTTCCTGGTTGTGAATACTAAGCAAAGATTTATTTTCGATTGCATCATTACGAATCATATTAAGCAAATCATGCGAAACAGAGTAGGGCGCATGTGGAGTAAGGGAAGTTTGAAGTTTAAAGTTTATCCCTCCTAAAGAGGGATGAAGTTTTTTACCATTAGCGAAAATTTCTTTAGCTTTTTCAGGAACCAAATCAAAAAGTTCAATAAAAGTGTGGTAAAATAAATTTCCTTTTCCTTTTTGCGAAAATGTTAAATCGTTGTTGGAAATATCGCCCACAGCAACAATACCGCTATTAATCATTTCCTTTTCTGCTTCAACTATTTTTTCCTGAATGTTTTCTTCACCAATTTGTTTTCGCTTCCGTAAGAATTCACCAATGAATCCCGATAATCCTGTGCATTCAGCAATCACGCCTTTCATGTGTGATAATTCGAGATGGCAATGTACGTTTATCAAACCGGGACAGATAATTCCTTTATAGATTTCGGATTTCGAATTGTTGGTTTCGGATTTTCGGATTTCAATAATTGTTCCATCATCATCAATAACAATAATTCCGTTTTTTATTGGCGGTGATGAAATCGGAAAAATATAATCGGCAGTGATGTGTCTCATAAGAAGGCAAGATTACAAAAAAATACGAATAGGATTTTTTCTCTGCGCTCCTTACACCTATGTCCGCCTAAGGCGTACGAAATAAACCTAACGGGCTATCTTTGCATTCCAATGAATAAAAAGAAGGACATACGTTCCATTGCGCTTGCTGAGCTTGAAGAATTCTTTCTTTCGCATGATGAAAAAAAATTTCGTGCAAAGCAGGTATATGAATGGCTGTGGAAAAAATCTGCAAGTTCATTTTCTGAAATGTCGAATCTTTCAAAGCTTACCCGTGAACTGCTGGAGCAAAATTTTGTCATCAATGCAATTGAAATTGATTCCACTCAAAAAAGTAAAGACCGCACGATTAAAAATGCTTTCCGGTTATTCGATAATCACATTATAGAAGGTGTTTTGATTCCAACCGCATCACGCATGACTGCCTGTGTTTCATCGCAGGTGGGCTGCAGCCTTACCTGTTCATTTTGCGCCACCGGAAAATTGGAGCGGCTTCGGAATCTTAATGCCGATGAAATTTATGACCAGGTAGTGATTTTAAATAAGCAGGCCGAAGAAAATTATAACATCCCGCTTTCCAATATTGTTTACATGGGCATGGGTGAACCTTTGCTGAATTATGCGAATGTTTTAAAATCTGTTGAACACATTACTTCTCCTGCCGGATTAAACATGTCTCCTCAGCGCATTACTGTTTCAACGGCAGGAATTGCAAAGATGATTAAGAAGCTGGGTGATGATAATGTGAAATTTAATCTTGCGCTTTCGCTTCATGCCGCCAATGATGAAAAGCGAAATAAAATCATGCCCATCAATGAAACCAACAATCTTGAAATACTGAAAGAAGCCCTGAAATACTTTTATGATAAAACAGGCACACGCGTTACATACGAATATGTTATGCTGAATAATTTCAATGATTCCATACAAGATGCCCGTGAGCTTTTTGAATTTTCAAAGACAGTTCCCTGTAAAATAAACCTGATAGAGTACAATTCTATTGGCGATGGCGAATTCAGAAAATCAAAAACGGATAAAGTGGATGCTTTTAAAACTTTTTTGGAAAGCAAAGGAATAATTGTAAATGTGAGAAGAAGCCGCGGAAAAGATATTGATGCAGCCTGCGGGCAGTTAGCGAATAAAAATGTAATAGCTTAGGTTTTTCTACTTTCGCTTTTTATGTTCGATAAAAAAGTTATCTCCCGGACTGTTTTGCTGCTTTCGCTTGTCAGCCTATTTAATGACATAGCGAGTGAAATTGTGATACCGGTGATGCCTGTGTTTTTAAAATCAATTGGCTTTTCTTTTTTGCTGATCGGTGTGCTCGAAGGAGTTGCAGAGGCCGTTGCAGGAATCAGCAAAGGATATTTCGGAAATCTTTCAGATCATATTGGCAGGCGATTGCCTTTTGTTCAATTTGGTTATGCGCTGTCTGCTGTTGCAAAAGGCTCGCTGGCATTTTTCTCATCCGTTTTTCCTGTTTTTTTATCACGGGTGGGCGATAAAATTGGAAAGGGTGTTCGCACTTCCGCACGCGATGCAATGTTGTCGGATGCTTCGCCACCCGGCAAAAAAGCCACCGTGTTTGGTTTTCACCGTGGCATGGATACGGTGGGTGCAGTCATCGGTCCCGCTCTTGCTTTAATTTACCTCTATTATCACCCGGCAAATTACCAGGCGCTTTTTGCGATAACATTTATTCCGGGGATACTGGCTGTCGCAATTACTTTTTTTATAAAA
>DATEMK010000506.1:0-2307 GCA_035275625.1 Bacteroidia bacterium | reverse complement strand
CATTAAACATGGCTGAAAAAGCAGGGATAAAATCAGCAGTGCAGGAAAGCTACCAGGGTCTTTCAAAAGTATTTGCATTAAAAAAAGACTTTCACAAGGCGTATGATTATTATCTGAAGTTTACGGATATTAAAGACACTCTTTTAAATGCTGAGCGCTCGAAACAATTGGCACAACTGCAAACACAATATGAATCACAAAAGAAAGATCAGCAGATTGTGTTGCTTAATGCAAAAAATATGCTGCAGCAAAGCGAGAACAAAAAACAAACACTGCTCCGTAATTCGTTCATTGCCGGATTTATCCTGATAGCGCTCGTTGCTTTGTTATTGCTGAACCGCTACCGGATCAAACAGCGATCGGAGAAAGCGCTTGAACAGGCGTATCATCATCTCCAGCAAACACAACAGCAGCTTGTACACTCAGAAAAAATGGCATCACTCGGGCAGCTCACTGCCGGGGTTGCTCATGAAATAAATAATCCTATCAACTTTGTATCTGCCAATGTAAAGCCGCTGAAAAGAAATTTTGCCGAGCTTGTGGATTTAATAAAAAAGAAAAAAGAGATCAGTTCCGATGAGCTGAATTATACAATTCACGAAACCCACCAGTTAATTGGAGGAATTGAAGAAGGGTCGAGGCGTACTGCAGAAATTGTAAAAGGATTACGTAATTTCTCCCACATTGACGAGGAGGAAATGAAAAAGACAAATATTAATGAAGGCATTGAATCCACATTAATGCTTTTACGAAATAAACTCACTCATTCAAATATTGAATTAATTACATCTTTTGGAAATCTTCCGGAAATTGAAGGATATCCCGGCCAGTTAAACCAGGTTTTTATAAATATGATTACAAACGCTATAGATGCGATAGAGGAAAACGGTAAAATTTCCATTGCAACTTCTGCAGAAAATGACGGGATAAAAATTTCCATACGTGATACCGGAAGCGGAATGACCGAAGAAACAAAGAAAAAAATTTTCGACCCTTTTTTCACCACTAAAGATGTGGGCAAAGGAACCGGGCTTGGGTTATCTATCAGCTATGGGATCATTGAAAAACACAACGGAAAAATTGAAGTGATGAGCGAAGCCGGGAAAGGAACCGAATTTGTAATTACGCTGCCGGTGTAGTTTTTTGCCTTCGCATTAAATTAAATTAAAAACTTTATTCCCGCCTGGCTTAAAAATAATTTTTCAGGGACCGCAAAAAGTTTAATAAAAAATTTTTAAGTTTACATTAAATTAAAATTGGGTCATGACAAACAGGCGTTATTTGATTTTAACTTTTTCACTTATCATCAGCTTTTTTTCATTCAACCTATATGCTGACCGGATTTATATTATGCCGGGGTTAGGATATAACCAGGCAGATTCAGCTATTATTAATGCAATCATCAATAACGGGCATACGGTCGTAGTGGGTGCAACAACTTCAACCACGTTGCCGCCTAATTTCACTTCTGCATGCAATGACCCTGTAAATGGCTACCATTGGCTTTGTCTTTTTGGTGATATGAATTATGTCGGGTTACAAACGCAGATTAAAGCATTTATTGATGCCGGAAGCAAGGTCTATGTTCAGCACGAAGTTTCCTGTTGTACTGTTGCAAGTGCCGGAGCAGCCTCGATCGCAGCTTTTATTACGGGACTTCCGATCATGGAAAATGGAAATCCTTATATAGCGCTCTCTACCACCATGCCTCCCGGATGGGAAAGCGGGTCTCCCGGTGAATGCGGATACTTTGCAGGAAATGCCTATAAATGCATGGATAATGTACCTGCGGCAAAGCAATTGAAAGCCACCGCTGATTTAAACGGGGGAGCTCCGTCTTACACTATTTGTGAAAACTTCGGAATGTTTTTCAGCACTATTGACTTTACAGGAACTGCGCATAATGGTGCTTTTGTAGCAATTGGTGATGTAAATTTATTTTTTGGCGGATTCGAACCTCCCGGTAACGGAGGTATTATGCCTGTTGACACTAATGTAATTGATTATTTCTTTCCGAATTCCGCATCCGGCTGTTTTTTGTTTCCTCCGGGTTGCATTACAACTACTTCTGTTAATATTTTAAAGCCCGGAAAGGAAGAGATTTCCGTTTATATTGACATTGCACAACAGCTTATGATTGATTTTAAAAGTATAACACCAGGGGAAGTGACGGTAATTAACAGCATCGGACAAGAAATACTGTTTTTTGATCCTGCAGGACAGAAACACCTGTCCATTCCTGTTTCTGAGTGGGCAAATGGAATTTATTTAATAAAAGTTAAGAACAATTCACAGCTTTTTATAAAG
>DATEMK010000505.1:0-2187 GCA_035275625.1 Bacteroidia bacterium | reverse complement strand
GTTTATAAATTTTTTTTAATGTGGGATAAACCCTATGATTTTAATTTTTTGTTTTTCTGCAAATGAGTTGATCGCCCGATTGCACATAAGACAGAAAAAGTTGTCAATAAAGCAGAAGAGCTGAGGTAAAAAATTATTTAGAATAAAATCTTTTATTTTTGAAGTACTCAAAAAAATAAAAGCTATGAAAAAAATTTTACTGATCACTTTCACTTTCTTAACGATCCTTTCAGCTCAGGCACAAACATTCTGGACAGAAACATTCGGAACAGGATGCAACCAGGGTAATCTTGCAAGCGGTTATACCGGCTCTAACGGTGCATGGTCTGTCACAGCCACAGGTGTCAATAATTCTTATGCTGACCAGTGGTTTGTAAGCGGAACTGCAAACAACACCGGTATCGGTAACTGCGGAGACTATTGCTCTGCCGGAACCGACCGCACCCTCCACGTTGGCAATGCAGCCCTTCCCACTTTCGGAATCGGAGCGGATACATTGTCGACCTATCTCACCGGGGTTTTTTGCGTCATCGGAATTTGTTCAGAAACTCATATGCGCGTTGAATCACCTCTCATTAACTGCACGGGTAAAAGCGGTATTTCTGTTTCATTCATTTATTATGAAAACGGTGAAGGCGCTGAAGATGATGCTCGCTTATGGTTTTATGATGGCACCACATGGTCCGAAATAGATCAGCTTGCAAAAGCAGCCATCTGCAATCCTTTCGGAATCTGGACTGCATTTTCTCTGCCTCTGCCTTCCTCAGCCGACAACAATCCCTCAGTAAAAATTGGATTTAACTGGACCAATGACAACGATGCCACAGGCGCTGATCCATCTTTTGCAGTAGATGATATAACACTTTCTACTCCTTCATCCCTTCCCGGAATTTATTCTTCCGGCAATATTCTTATTTATACCGTTGATAAAACCATCGTGGTAAACTCGAATGCACCATACAGGATTATATCCGTTTCAGATATTGCCGGAAGAAGTATTTCTTACAAGCAATCTGATAATGTAATCAGCCTTGATCATGCAGGGAACGGAATTTATTTTTTGCAATTAGAAATCAACGGATATAAAATCACCCGAAAAATAGTTTTAAAATAATGAGACTGAACCCGGATTTTTAATTCTTTTTCGGCTCAAGCAGTTTGAAAAACTGGTCTAACTGCGGAAGTATTACAATACGCGTCCTCCGGTTTATCGAACGGCCTTCAGCATTATCATTATCCGTAACCGGAATATATTCGCTGCGTCCTGCTGCTATCATCCGTGTCGGATCAACACCATAATTTTTTTGCAGCACGCGCACAACTGCCGTGGCACGTAATACGCTAAGATCCCAGTTGTCTTTAATGCTTGCAGTGGCAATAGGTTTATTATCCGTATGGCCTTCTACCATAAACTGGATCTGTGGCTGTGCTTTTATAACATCAGCAACTTTGCCCAGCACTTCTTTTGCGCGGGGAGTTATCTGGTAGCTTCCGCTTTTAAAAAGCATTTTATCCGAAATGGAAATAAACACCGCACTGCCTTCCACTTTAATCTGCACATCTTCGTCATTAACATCTTTCAAGGCGCCTTTAAGATTTAAAACCAAAGCCATGTTCAAAGAATCCTTACGGGCCATTTCTTTTTGCAAATCCATTATGTAAACATCCTTAGCATTTATATTTTCAAGAGATTTCTTAATGCTTTCTGATTGCTCAGTTGTTATCACCGACAATGTGCTGAGCTGGGTCAGCAGGGTAGTGCTGTTCGCTTTCAGGTTTGCCAGTTCCGATTCCATAGATTTCATTTTTGAAGATTGCTTGTCCCTTTCATCAAGGCAGGCACTCAGCTGAAGGTTCACTTTATCGTAATTTGTTTTCAGGGTGTCGTATTGTGCAACTTGCCTTGTATATTTTTTTTTGCTTACACAGGCTGTTAACATGGTTGAAAATACGCAGAGGCATAAAATTAGCTTTTTCATAGTTTTTGTTTTTGAAGTGCAAAGTTAAAAAAATTGTGCCATCAGGTAAAGTTAAGGCGATAGCCGTGAAATTTTCCAAATATTTCCTTTGACCTTTTGGTAAAGAATCCGGTCATGTAAACGATTGGAACGTCCCTGCCAGAATTCAATTTTATCTGGGATCAGACAATATCCACCCCAATGAGGTGGCCGGGGAACAGGTTCCCCT
>DATEMK010000504.1:0-18961 GCA_035275625.1 Bacteroidia bacterium | reverse complement strand
TACATTATTGGTGGTTATTCAAACTCAGGTATTTCAGGGAATAAAACAGAAAATAGCAACGGAGACTACGATTATTGGCTACTAAAACTTGATAGCGCGGGAACTATCCGATGGCAAAATACAGTAGGTGGTGCTTGGAGCGACAATCTCAATTCTATTCGGCAAACCAATGATGGCGGCTATATATTAGGGGGACATTCTCAATCTCCTGTTTCAGGCGATAAAACAGAAAACAGCAATGGCGATTATGATTACTGGATCATCAAACTCGCCCCCGATACCATTACCTCAATTACTCAATTACCTCAATTACCCAATTACCCAATTACCATTTCCCCTAACCCCCTCACCACCCAATCCAAACTAACTTTTAAAAACCCCGACAAAGAAAAATTTCTTTTCACTCTTTATGACATCACCGGCAGGATAACCGAAAGCGTTAGTACAACAAACAATGAAATCATTTTAACCAAAGGCAGCAAACAACCGGGAGTTTATTTGTTTCACTTCGACAAGCTCAGTGTGACAAATGAAAAAACAGGGGAGAAGTGGAATGGGAAGATTGTTATTTACTAATAAGCTTGTATAAGCACCTCAGCAGGAATTTTCAAAATTTCATTCAGCTTGCGAATCATCTCTAAGCTTAATTTCCGTTTACCTGAAAATATTTCTGATTTTCTTGACCTGTGGCCTAATATGCCGGAGAGTTCAGCTTCAGTCATTCCCATTTGTTCCAGCCTGAATTTTATGGCTTCAAGGGGTTTAGGTTTCGGAACCGGGTAATGTTTATTTTCATATTCTTTTACCAGTATGGAAAGTATTTCAAGCTCATCTGAATCTTTTGTACCGGCTTTAATATCTTTTTGCATCAGCTCATAGATCCTGCCTAATGCTTCTTTATATTGCTTGTTGTTTTTAACGGGCTTTATCATATTTTACCTCCTTAACATTTATTTTATCATATTGTTTATGCGTTCCGAACCAAACTATGAATACAATTTGCACACGGTATTCAATATCTGTAATTAATCTGAAATCGTTTCCATGAATATTAAACACTACTCTTTTATTACTGATAACAGATGCATTGCCAAACTGCTCCTTAAGTTCATTAGGATTCTTCCATTGAGCTGACTCAGTTTCTTCATACCATGCGAGAATGGATTGTTTTGCTTTAGGATATTCCTCCCAATACTTTCTTAAAGTTCTTGTTGAAATTATCCTCATCTCTACGGCAAAGATATAAAGAATGTTACCAATATGGTTACACGTTGAGCCGGAATTTATTTATTTAAATGCTTACAAATAAAAAACAGTGGAGAGGGCAAAATCCAAATAAACTGTAATTTCGCCATCATGGCAAAAAGAAAGAGCAGTGCAGTAAAAAAATCCCGTCCGACAATTTTAGTTACCAATGATGATGGCATCACCGCTCCCGGCATTCGCGCTTTGGTAGAAGCCATGCATGAGTTGGGAGAAGTAGTTGTGGTGGCTCCCGACAGTCCGCAGTCAGGAATGGGACATGCGATAACATTGAATACACCTTTGCGTCTTGATAAAGTAGAAGTGCATGGCGAAACGTTGGGTTATCAATGTTCAGGCACCCCGGTTGATTGTGTAAAGCTGGCTGTAAATAAAATTCTCCATCGTAAGCCTGATTTGTGTGTTTCGGGAATCAATCATGGTTCCAATTCTTCCATCAATGTAATTTATTCGGGAACCATGTCGGCTGCCATGGAAGGAGCCATTGAAGGAATTCCATCCATCGGTTTTTCGCTTCTTAATTATAAATTAAATGCCGATTTAAAAGCAGGAGGGCATATTGCAAAAATTATTGCACAACAGATTCTTAAATTCGGAATGCCTGTCAATTCATTGCTCAATGTAAATATTCCGGATTTAAGTTTAAATAAGATAAAAGGAATAAAAATCTGCCGGCAGGCAATGGCAAAATGGGAAGAGGAATTTAATGAGCGTCTTGATCCGCACAACCGTCCGTATTACTGGCTCACCGGAAAATTTATTAATCCCGATAAAGGAGAAGATACAGATGAATGGGCGTTGGCAAACGGGTATGTTTCTATTGTTCCCGTTGAATTTGATTTCACCGCACATCATGCAATTACACATCTCAATAAAATGAAGTGGAATGTTTAAATATATCGCCACAGATTCACAGATTAAGTTTTAAAATAAAAAATACAAAATCTGTGAATCTGTGGCAATTTAATCTCAGTAAAATAAAATAGAATGTTTAAATACTTTGGAAAAGATTCTTTTTTATTGGGAATAATAACAGGACTGCTGTTTTCAGGAGTTGCATATTATACATACATAAACTATAATGAACTGATGAGCGGAAGCAGCTATTGGAGTGTAAAACTTTATCCTCCGCGATTACAATTAATTCTGCTTGCACTAACGCTGGTACTTTTTCGTTTCATGATGGTAAGATGGAATATGATTAAAACCGGGCAAGGCTTATTTCTTAGCGTTTTTATTATCACTATCATTTATTTCTTTAATCACCGGTATAAAATTTTCTAAATGTTAAATAAAGATTTATTCATAACAGGATTTATTCCCGGTTTGATTGCACCGTTTCTGGGCAGCCTCTTGTTTTATTTTTTATTTTTCAATTACATGCAATTGGATAATTTTACCAGGCACATCATCAACTCCGGCACATGGGTTTCTGTCATCAGCCTTGGAGCCATTCTGAATCTCGGCTTATTTATTTTTTTCTTCCGCAGGCAATCCGACCGTTCTGCAAGAGGAGTATTGGGAGCTACATTTGTGTACGCATTTGTAGTAGTTTATTTCAAAGCCTTTTAATCAAACTTCAAACCTCAAACCTACAACCTTGAAGTACTATATCATCTCAGGCGAAGCTTCAGGCGACCTGCATGCATCCAACCTCATCAGGCAATTAAAGCTGCTTGATCCGTCAGCAGAATTAAGAGGATGGGGAGGTGATTTAATGAAAGCACAGGGAGTAGATTTAGTGAAACACTACCGGGAGCTTGCCTTTATGGGATTTATTGAAGTGATCGCAAATCTCAAAACAATTCTCAACAACATAGAGTTCTGCAAAAATGATTTGATCAGATTCCGGCCCGATGCTTTGATTCTTGTAGATTATCCCGGCTTCAATCTTCGAATTGCAAAATTTGCACGCAGCATCGGGCTTAAAGTTTTTTATTACATCTCCCCGCAGGTTTGGGCGTGGAAACAATCGAGAGTGCATCAAATAAAAAAAAATGTGGACAGGATGTTTGTTATTCTTCCTTTTGAAAAAGATTTTTATAAAAAGTTTGATTATGATGTATCGTTTGTAGGGCATCCTTTGCTCGATGTTATCGAAGAAAAAACGACAACAACGGATAATTTCCTTTTAAAGAACAACCTTCCTGGTAAACCAATCATTGCGCTGCTGCCCGGAAGCCGCAAACAGGAAATAACCACGATGCTTCCGGTTATGATGAGTGTTCAAAATGATTTTAAAGATTACCAATTTGTTATTGGCGCTGCTCCATCCGTTCCGGCAGAGTTTTATAACGGCTTAACCGGAACTTCTCAAATAAAGATTGCTTACAATCAAAGTTATGATTTGTTAAAAGCTGCCAAAGCTGCGTTGGTAACTTCAGGAACAGCCACGCTGGAAACAGCCTTGTTTGAAGTACCCGAAGTGGTTTGTTATAAAGGAAATGTTTTGTCTTACCAGATTGCGCGTCAACTGGTAAAAGTAAAATACATCGCACTCGTAAATCTTATTCTCGATAAACCCGCTTTAAAAGAACTCATTCAATCCGATTTCACAAGAGAAAACCTCACATCTGAATTGAACAAACTATTGAATGATTCTTCTTACAGGAATGAAATGCTGAGTAACTTCAGGAAGCTTAAAAAAATGCTGGGAGGAAAAGGGGCTTCTGAAAAGGCAGCAAAGGAAATTTACCATTACCTTCAGAAATAAGAGCATCATTTGCCAAAATTTAACGCACAAACATTATTTTTCTAAAGCTTTAAACATTCCTGTCCCGATTTTTTATCAGGAAAACTTTGAACTTTCAACTTTTCCGCTACCTTTGCGCCTCGTTAAAAAAAATTAAAACATTACAGAATCATGAAAAGAACGTATCAGCCGTCAACACGCAAAAGAAGAAATAAACACGGTTTTAAGAAAAGAATGTCATCCGCCAATGGTCGCAGAGTGCTTGCTGCACGCAGAAAAAAGGGTCGCAAGAAACTAACCGTATCAGACGAAGGCTCCATGTCGCATAAATAAAAAATAACTCAGCATATAAAGATAAGAATGTAAGATTTTTAAATGAATTTAAGACAGAGGCTGTTCGAAAGAACAGCCTTTTTTGTTTAATGGCTTTTTTCGAAGGTTTTTTCACCAATCTAAAGCTTGCGTTTGCCGACAATTAATTAGTATTCATCAAATAAGGGCGAATTTTCTTTTCTGGACTAAAAATTGTATTTTAATTTGTCGCCTATAAAACCAGGCATTGAAATCATGAAAAATAACCTTCTTTATTTATCTGCCTTATTAATATTATTAATTCAGCAGAAAACCAATGCACAATGTGTAGCTTCCATAACCAATGTTCCTCATGGAGACTGTGCTAATACTGATATTGAACTTATAGCTTCAGGAGTGGGAACTTCAGCCGGATATTCTTATATGTGGACAGGACCGCAGGGATTTACCTCAACAAGCCAGTTTATTAATATTTATTCGGCACAGGAATCCGCTTCAGGAACTTATAAAGTAGTTATTACAAATCCCCTGGGATGCGTTGCTGCTGATTCAATTGAGATTGTCAAACATCCTACTCCTATTGTTTACACAGGGGGACAGGCTGGCGGATGTGCGGGTGAAACAACTTCTATTTATGCACAGGATTTCTCAGGTAATTATGGTCCTTATACCTATTTCTGGGACAATGGTGCAACTACCCAGACAATATCTGTTGCTCATAACGGGGGTATTTATCCTGCGCCTGCATGTTTCATGACCAATGTTTATGGCTGTACTGCAGCCAATAATACCACTTTCTTAATTTATTCATTTCCTCTCCCGGCAGAGCCCGTAATTGAAGCATTAAGCGCAACCAGTTTTTGTGATGGAGGAAATGTTGCTTTGACAACTTCAAATGACCCTAATCTTACGTACCAATGGAAAAAATATGGAAATGCAATAAGTGGTGCGACAAGTTCTGATTACACCGCAAATCGCACAGGAAATTATTTCCTGTCCGTTGCAAACGGTATGGGTTGTTCATCGCGTTCCAATGCAATTCTCGTAACTGTTTTTTCTAAACCCGCAGCTACTGTTTCAATAACCGGTTCTTTAAATATTTGTAATGGTGATTCTGTACTGTTAAATGCAAATACCGGAATAGGTTTATCTTACCAGTGGAAAAAACATATTTATAATATAAACAATGCAACATCGGCTTCATTGTCTGTAAAAAAGCAGGGTAAGTACCGCGTAATTGTTACAAACCAGCAGGGATGTTCAAAAACATCTCAGGTGGTAACTGTTACCAGTAACTGCAGGCTGGAAACTGAAACAATAATGGGTGAGCAAACACTTTCAGTTTATCCGAATCCTTCTTCAGGAGTTTTCAATATGGAATTTGACGCAAATGTTAACGATCAGAATATTCAGCTTGTCATTTCAGATATGACAGGAAGAAAGATTTCAGAGAGCTATATTCAGAAGAATACAGTGAATTTTCAATTTGGAGAAAATTTACCTGCGGGAATTTACAATGCAGCTCTTATAAAAAATAATGTTGTATTGAATACGCGTATTGTAAAAACAGAATGAGTTTTCCTGGTTAATTATAATTGGTTTTACTTTTCGGCAGGCTGGTGTTTGGTTATCACCAGCCTGTATCTTTTTAATCTTTTCCCTTAAAATTAGGATTTTTCATTTTAACGAAATACATTTACACCCCTTTAATCTTTAAAAATAAATAATATGAAAAAACTATTACTCAGTAGTGCTATTCTCTTAGCATCTTTAACCAACATTAATGCGCAATGGATACCACAGGCTTCTAATATTACACCGGGATATTATGTGCCGTTCCTGGATGCCGTAGATGACCAGGTCGTATGGGGCATTGTAGCGGATCCTTTAGCTCAAACAAACCCGGTAGCAGAATATACCAAAACAGTTGACGGAGGTAACTTGTGGATTGGCGGAACAATAACCAATGCGGCAGGACTTGCGCCTTCCTGTATTTTCGGACTTAATGCCGATACTGCGTGGGTGGCTATGTGGAGCACAGCAGGTGGAGCAGGAAAAATTTTAAAAACAGAAGATGGCGGTGGTACATGGAATCAGCAAACCACTGCTTTATTTAACGCAGCAGGAAATTTTCCTAACTGGGTTTATTTCTGGGATGCAAACAATGGAATTTGCATGGGTGATCCTACAGCAGGTTATTTTGAGATTTATACCACCACTGATGGCGGAACTAACTGGGTGCGTACACCCGATTTGGACATTGCCCCGGAACAAACAGGTGAATTCGGAATAACGGATGTGTTTACTCATGAAGGAGACAGCACAATTTATTTTGGAACCAACCAGGGAAGAATATATAAAACAACGGACCGCGGCTTGCATTTTACTGCTGCTCAATCTTCTTTTTTCGATTACATCGGTGCTGTTGCTTTCCGCGATGCGAATAATGGTCTTTGTGTTAGCGGTGGAACAACCGGATCAACCGATGTCAGCTATACTACTGACGGAGGCGCTACCTGGAATTTAAAAGGGACCAACACCAGTATGAGTCTTATATTAGGCTTATGCAATGTTCCGGGAACCGCTTCCACCTATTTTATTTCTACTCCTGCTTTTGGAAGCGCACTTGGTACTACATACAGTCCAAATGATGGTACTAATTGGATACCTGTTGATAATTTAATTCATACCGATATTGAATTTGTAAATGATTCAACGGGGTGGACAGGTTCCAACGAATTGAATGCACCGATGATGAAATGGCAAACTCCCATCGTTGCTCCTGCGGATGATGCTTCTTCCAAAACCATTCTTGCCTGTGCAAATGCAGGAAATTTTGTACAGAATCCCAAAGCTGAATTCGTCAATAACGGGTTAAATACGGTAACTTTTGATGTCACAATGACTATTACAGGAGGTTATACATCTACCAAAACAGTAACCAATCTTCCTTTCTTTGTTTCACAAACAATAGCATTTGATCCATGGACTCCTGCCACAACGGGCGCTTACACTATTACAGTTTATACTTCCCTTACTGGCGACACCAATAACAATAATGATACTTTACAGAAAAGCATTACTATTTACGATGGCTTTGAAAACTACGGATGGACTGTAAAACCCGATGTTCCGGCTGGCACATTCGGTTTGGCAGGAGCATTTAATCTCAATGGTAATACAGCATCCTCCCCTGGCACTTACTATTCTATTGGTGGTGCGGACTTTGCAGCAGTTCAGGCAACAACTAATTCATTTGCCACTGACATTAACGCGTGGAGTCTTGCCCCGGCAATGCCCTCCGTGAAATACCAGTTCTCTGCTCAGAAAGCCGGAAATAATATTTATTGTGCTGGAGGCTATACGTTTAATTTTGCTCCGGATCCTATTACCTATTTCTACAACCTTCCTGGAGGAACCTGGAATGTAGGGCCTTCCATGCTTGTACCTGTTGGCGACTATGCTTCGGGAGTATACATGGATACATTGATTTATTACATCGGAGGTTATGATGGCACCGCTGATCAAAATATAGTTCAGGTTCTTAATACTGTGACCAATATATGGAGCACAGCAACTGCTAAACCGGGAACTGCGGTTGCAGGATTACGCGGAAGCATTAATGGAAATACTATCATCATTGCCGGAGGATTTTCGCAAATATTATTTGCTGAAGTTGCAGATGCTTATATAGGAATTATTGATCCTGCTAACCCATTAAACATTACATGGAATGCACTGCCGCCCTATCCTGCCGGGCCAGTTGGCCGTCTTGCTGCCGGAACGGTATTCAGAGATTTAAAACCATTAGTGGTGTTTGTAGGTGGTGATCCTGTCGGAACAACGGGTGCAGATGTGCTTTGTGATTGCTGGGCTTATGATATTGCGCAGAGCCTGTGGCTGGCTGCTGAAGGCAAACCCACTCCTGTAAATAATATCAGTGATTTTGTTGGATTAGTTTATAATGACAGTTTATGGATGGCTTCTACAGCAGGTTATACCGGAACTGTACTGAATACGACTCAGGAATGGTTAAATCTCGGGGTTTCTCCTCCATTAGGAATTAATGAGCATAATGCTTTGAGCAATGATCTCATTACTTTATATCCGAATCCTGCAAGTGACAAGCTGTTTGTTTCCATAAAAGAACATGCAGATGTTGCATCATTAAAAGTAACCGATGTTTCGGGAAGAATGGTAAATACAACCACTGTGAGCAAGGGACAAAAGATGGTGAAGCTGAGCCTGGCTAATCTTGATGCCGGAGTTTATATTTTGAGCGTGGTGAAAGAAGATGGCAACAATGGAGGTTATACAAAGTTTGTGAAAGAATAGAAAATAAATTTAACCAGGAAAAACCAGGCGCAGCATTTTTGTTGCGCCTGATTTGTTTTAAGAAAGATTGACAGATTTTTCAGAGAGCATTTTTATTTTTATTTTGCTTTTACGAGCTTTTTTGAGTCAATGAGTTTGGAATCAACGATAAGTGAATATACATAAATTCCAGAAGATAGTTTGCTTCCGAATACTTGTAATTCTCCGCTTCCCTTCTGTTCAATCTTGTAGGAATTTATTTGTGTTCCGTTGTTATCGTAAAAATAAATCATTGCATCTTTAAAATCGTTGGGAATGTTCCAGCGAATCATTGTGCTTTCGCTGAATGGATTTGGGTCTGCCTCTAATAATTGCAATGTTTGTAAATTTTGTAATTCAATTGAACCTGAATTTCGCTGTTGACCAGGATCGTTGTTACCCTGATTCTGAGTAGGTGAATTGATTATGCGATTACTTTTCTGTAAGGCAGTAATCTGATCCTGCAATGATTGGTTTATGGAATCAAGTTCCTGAACGGCTTTGACAAGAGGAACAACAAATTCGGAATGACGAAGCAAGGAGATTTAATTAATAAAAAATATCTAAGGCAGTAATAGAAAAACGTTAAAAGATTTTTCATAATCAAGGCAGTTAAATTCAGGTTGCCGGTAAGTGGCACTGTAAAATTAGAATTAAAAGTAATAAAAACAAGTAAAATTGAAATTATATTATTGTTAAGATTACTCAGGATAATTTGAAATCACTTTTGTTTTTTAAATACTATTAGTACATACGCCAGGGTGGTTTTTAAAAAAAATCCCGCGAAGATTAAACAGCATAGGATTTACCTTTAGAATAATAATTGTTTGCCATTGGACATCTGGATAGAATTTAGTTACTTTTGATTAACCAATTTAAAATTCACCCCCATGAAAAAACTTCTTCTCATCAACATTTTATTTTTTACCTTTTTCTTTTCATTTGCACAAGAGGAAAAAAATAATTCTGTTTCGCAGAATGGAATGAATGTTAATTCCGCGATTCCTTTCACTCTTATTGGTACCACCCATTATGATTTACAGAGTTATGGTTCAGTAAGAAAACAGATTTATTCTTATCCTAATGGTTCCATTGGAGCGGTTTTTAATTATTGCTCCAGCAGTATATTTGATTCTATTCAAACTGCATATAATTTTTTTAACGGGACTGTGTGGATCGGACAAATTTCCAGCGGCAGTACTTCACCTTTTGGAAATATTGACCGCCTGTCAAATAGTACCGAAGTTCTTTTGAGCTATGATTCTTCCACAGCAAGCGGATTAAGAATTGACTCATCCTCTATTGCGGGTTCTAATATCTGGGCTGGCATATTGTTGCCGCCTGAACCTAATGGTCATCAATGCGGCTGGCCTCACATGGCAGTTGGGGCCGCTAACGGAATGTCAGTACATGTAATTTCATTAACTGAACCTGTGTCTTTCGGAGGTTTTCCATATAATGGTGTTGATGGTATGCTCACTTACAGCCGCAGTGATGATGGCGGAGCAACATGGAATATTGTGCATGAAACCTTGCCGGGATGGGATTCTTTGATAACGAAACGCATGTACCCTGATCAATATGCAATTGATGCAAAAGGAAATATAGTAACAATTGTTGCCGGTGGAAAAACAAATGACTGGGTAATTTTCAAATCTGTTGACAACGGGACAACATGGACAATGACCATAATTAAACCTTTTCCCATACCGGTTTATAATGAGTTTACCATGACTACTGATACTAATAGCAATGGAACGGCTGATACGTTATTAGTTCCTGACGGTTCAATGGCTGTTCTTATAGATAATTTAGGCATTGCACATTGCTGGTCTGGTGATTTAGGCATAGTTGATCATACACCTGCAGCAGGATTTCAATATGCTTATCATCATTCTTCAGGGTTAAATTATTGGAATGAAAACATGGGCAGTGCGCTGCCTGTAGTAATTACTCCCCCGGTTAATATACTTAATGAATTTGCTGAGTATGGAGTGGGTGAAGCCAGTATGCCTTCTGCCGGAATGGATGCAAATAATAGGATTTTTGTTTGTTATTCAAGTATTGTTGATGGTACGTCTAATGGGGGTAATCCTGATCAGGCATATCGTAACATTGCTGTAATGGCCACTGATAATGGCATATGGTGGTCGCCTCCCGCTTTTTTAGCTCCAACTCCGTTTGATGAACAAGTATTTCCTTCTATGGCAAGAGATGTTAATTCAACAATTAAATTAATTTTTCAGCAGGATGCAGAACCCGGCATGGCTGCCTGGGGTGATTTAGATCTTTTTCAGGCTAATTCTATTTATTATCTGGAATTTGCTGACAGTGTTATCTTGACAGGCATTCCTCCCGTTGCAGGAATTAAAAATGAAATAAACATTTATCCAAATCCTTTTACTGAAAGCACACAACTGAGCTTTAATAATGCTCAACATAATTTAATCTGTATAAACCTTCTTGATATTTCAGGAAGATTGATTAAAGCGTACATCACAACCGGTTCAAAATTTCTTTTAAGCACATCAGGTATTGAAAAGGGAATTTATGTTCTTCATTTAATAAATTCTTCAACCTCAGAAATGCAGGTTGTCAAGCTTGTAAAAGATTAGATTCCGGAGAAAAGAAGCATACCTTTAAACTTCCCTGCTATGAAAACAAAACTTAAATCAATGCTTGTTATTGCCTCAATGGTTTTCTCCTTGCAGAGCAATGCGGTAAATGTAACCATCATCGAAAGTCTTTCAGGAAATTCCTGGGCTGTGCAGGATACAGTGTGGAGAAGTGTTGCCTTTGGAATGGGATACACAGCTTCGATTGTTCCGCAAAGTGCATTGGATGACACTGCAAATCTCAGTGCAACGGATATTCTTATTGTTGCTTCAGGAACTATATCTTATACAGGAACCAATCATATTCAAACCATAAGGCAATATGTATTAAGCGGTCGCCCTGCTTATATCCAATCTGAATATCTTGGAAGCTTTGGGGGCACCATTTTGTTCGATTCGATTATGCAAACGGTTGGAACAAATTTTAACTGGATTGGAACTATAAGCGGTCAGTTAGTTCCGATGAATATATTGGGAACTTTTGCAACAACTCCTAATAATACGGACACATTAAATTACTTTAACTACGGATACGCGGGTACTGGTACCGGGGTAGAAAAGTTTTTAGAATACCAGGGAAATTATTTTGGTTTTTGTTATTCTGATCCAACCTGCACAAACGGTACCGTTATTACTATCAGCGATGAAGACTGGGTATGGTCGAATCAGTCGCCTGAACTGATGGAAAACATTCTTTACAGGCTTGCTAATGATTGTGCCACATCAATCAAAAATATTGATACGGAAAATTCTTCATTGAATATTTTTCCAAATCCATTCAAAGAAAACACACAGCTGAGCTTTAAAAATGATCACCATGATTTAATTAATATAAATCTTATTGATATTTCAGGAAGAGTGATCAAAACATTCAGCACTGCAGGTTCAAAATTTCTATTGGATGCTTCTGCTTTTGAAAAAGGAATTTATATCCTGCGGTTGATAAATACCTCAACCTCAGAAATACAAGGTGCCAAACTTGTTAAGCAATAAATTAACGGTTGCCGGATTCAGAAACCCTTTTTTATAAGTTTTCAGACCTTTTCAACAATGAAAAAAGGTGTGAAGGAATTTTCTAATTTCGCACGGCTTTAATAGGTTACTGGTTTAAGGTTTAAGGTTGCTGACGCGATTAAGAACCTTAAACCTTAAACCTCAAACCTTAAACTATCCATCCATGCCCAAAGACAACTCCATAAAATCCGTTCTCATCATAGGCTCTGGCCCCATTATCATCGGTCAGGCTTGTGAATTTGATTATTCAGGTTCACAGGCTTCACGTAGTTTGAGAGAGGAGGGAATTGAAGTATCATTAATCAATTCCAATCCTGCAACGATAATGACAGATAAGGTAACTGCCGATCATATTTACCTGCTTCCGCTGAATGTGGCTTCGATTGAGAAGATTTTGAAGGAGCAGAAGATTGATGCTGTGCTTCCTACGATGGGGGGACAGACAGCTTTGAATCTTTGCAAAGAGGCCGATGAAACGGGATTGTGGAAAAAATATGATGTGAAAATTATCGGGGTCAATATTGATGCAATAGAAACGACAGAGAACAGGGAAAAATTCCGCAAGCTGATGATTGATATCGGTGTGGGAGTTCCGCCATCCAAAGTGGCGAATTCGTTTTTGGAAGGAAAAGAGATTGCTCAGGAGATTGGGTTTCCGCTCGTTATTCGTCCGTCCTACACGTTAGGCGGAACAGGCGGCAGCTTTGTTTTGAAGAAGGAAGATTTTGATGATGCGCTGAACCGCGGGCTGCATGCGTCACCGATCCATGAAGTGCTGGTTGAAAAAGGAGTTTTGGGTTGGAAGGAATATGAGCTGGAATTGCTGCGCGACAGTAATGACAATGTGATTATTATTTGTTCGATAGAAAATTTTGATCCGATGGGTGTGCATACGGGTGATTCGATTACGATTGCACCCGCAATGACTTTGAGCGATAAAACCTACCAGCACATGCGCAATCTTGCGATTAAGATGATGCGTTCCATTGGAAAATTTGCGGGAGGATGCAATGTGCAGTTTGCAGTGAATCCTGAAACAGAGGATATTATTGCGGTGGAAATCAATCCGCGCGTTTCACGCTCTTCCGCTCTTGCATCGAAAGCTACGGGTTACCCGATTGCAAAAATTGCAGCCAAGCTGGCGATTGGTTATAACCTTGATGAATTGAAAAACCAGATTACAAAATCAACTTCAGCATTTTTTGAACCGACACTGGATTATGTAATTGTAAAAATTCCAAGATGGAACTTTGATAAATTTCCCGGCTCTGACCGCCAGTTGGGATTGCAGATGAAATCGGTTGGCGAAGTGATGGGAATAGGAAGAAGCTTTATCGAGGCATTGCAGAAAGCTTGTCAATCGCTCGAAATAAACCGCAAAGGTTTGGGAGCAGACGGAACGGAGTGGAATAATGTGGAGGAGATTATGCACTCGCTGGAACACCCGTCATGGGACAGGTTGTTTCACATTAAATCCGCGTTGAAATTAGGTTTACCGATTCAGACCATTCACAACCATTCAAAAATAGACAAATGGTTTTTGCACGAGATAAATCAATTGGTGAGTTATGAGAATGAACTTAAAAGACATTCGCTTGAAAATATTCCGGAAGGATTATTTCTTGAAATAAAACAAAAAGGATTTTCTGACGCGCAGATTGCTTACGTGTTGAGAAACGTTACGGAAGATGAAGTATACGAACGCAGAAAAAAATTAGGAATTACACGCGTGTACAAAATGGTGGACACGTGTGCAGCGGAATTTGAAGCGAAGACTCCTTATTTCTACAGCACCTTTGAAGCGCCCTTTAATTCTCCCAAAGCCGGAGAGAACGCCTCTGAAGAGGACTGGAATTCAGCTAATGAATCTGTGCGCACTGATAAAAAGAAAATTCTTGTTCTTGGCTCGGGGCCAAACAGGATAGGGCAGGGGATAGAGTTTGATTATTCATGTGTACACGGAGTGCTTGCCGCAAAGGAAGCAGGTTACGAAGCCATCATGGTGAATTGCAATCCTGAAACGGTATCAACCGATTTTGATGTGGCTGATAAATTATATTTCGAACCGATTTTCTGGGAACATATTTATGAATTGATTGAATTTGAAAAACCGGAAGGAGTAATTGTTCAGCTGGGCGGACAAACAGCATTGAAGCTTGCAGAAAAGCTGCACGAAAAAGGAATTAAAATAATCGGAACTTCTTTTGACAACATGGACATTGCGGAAGACCGCGGACGTTTTTCCGATACGCTGAAGGATTTGGGGATACCCTACCCGTTATACGGTGTCGCAGAATCTGCAGAAGAAGCATTGGTGGTTGCTCACAAAGTCGGTTATCCTGTTCTTGTGCGTCCGTCTTATGTTTTAGGCGGACAGGGAATGAGCATTGTGATTAACGATGAAGACTTAGAACATGCAGTAATAAAACTTTTAAAAAACCTTCCGGGCAACCGAGTATTGATTGATCATTTTCTGGATAGAGCAGAGGAAGCAGAAATAGATTTAATATGTGATGGAGAGAAAGTGCAATTGATTGGATTGATGGAGCACATCGAACCGGCAGGAATTCATTCGGGCGATTCATTTGCAGTGCTTCCCGCTTTCAGCCTTTCGGAACAAGTTCAAAAAACGATGTTTGAGTATGCAGAAAAAATCGCCCATGCGTTAGATGTTCGCGGTTTGTTAAATATTCAGTTTGCAATAAAAAATGATAAGGTATATGTGATTGAGGCAAATCCCCGTGCATCACGCACTGTTCCTTTCATTGCGAAAGCGCACGAGGTTCCTTACATCAACATGGCAACAAAGGTGATGCTTGGATTCAGCAAGCTGAAAGATTTCAAAATAAAACCGCGCAAATTCGGTTATGCAATTAAAGAACCTGTTTTCTCTTTTGATAAATTTCCGAATGTGAATAAAGAATTAGGCCCTGAAATGAAATCTACCGGTGAAGCTATCCGATTTATTGATGGGTTGGATGATGCTTATTTCAGGCATTTGGTGAAGGAGAAGTCAATGTATCTTAGCAGATAGATGAGGGGTTTAAAGTTTAAGGTTTGAAGTTCAAACAATCGATTAATGAAAGTCCTGCTGATAATCATTCTTGTTATTCTTGCCATAAGAGTACTTAGAAAGAATATTTACTTTTCAGTTTATTCTGACTTGAGCCGCAAAATGAATAAGGAACAGAACCGTTATCGCGAAGAAACAAGAAAACGCGAAGGACAGGTTACTATTGATACATCACAATCTGCATCTAAAAATAAAGACAAGGATGATGGCGAGTATGTGGATTATACAGAAATAAAATAAATCAAACGGCAACGCTTATGAAATTTGACTTTAAGAAAGTATTACCGCACCTCATTGCAATAGGCTCCTTTCTTGCTATCACACTCGTTTATTTTTCTCCGTTATTAAGTGGTAAGCAGGTTCAGCAGCATGATATTATGCAATGGACAGGAATGTCGAAAGAAGTTTCTGATTTTCGTGCGAAGTATCATACGGAACCCTTATGGACGGGAAGCATGTTTTCCGGAATGCCGGCTTACCAAATTTCTGTTGCTTATCCCGCAAATCTTATAAAGTATGTAAATGATATTTTGTTTTTGTGGCTGCCTGCACCTGCATGTTACATTTTTCTGATGTTGCTTGGTTTTTATTTATTGCTTGTTTCGTTAAAGATTGATTACCGGCTTTCAATTGCAGGAGCAATTGGATTTGCATTTTCGTCTTATCATTTCGTTATAATTGTTGCGGGGCATAACTCTAAGGCGCACGCAATTTCATTAATACCATTAGTTTTTGCAGGAATTCTTATGGTTTTTCGGGGACGCTACCTGTTAGGCGGGGTAATTGCAACTGTCGCCCTTGCCATGGAAATTTATGCAAATCATCTGCAGATTACTTATTATTTATTCATTGCAATTCTCGTTCTGATCATCTGCGAATTGATAAAAGCACTGACGGAAAAATCATTTCCAAATTTTATTAAGTCATCTGTAACGCTTGGTGTAGTGGCATTACTGGCAATATTGCCAAACATAACAAGCCTGTGGGCAACGTATGAATACGGAAAATATTCGACACGCAGCCAATCGGAATTGACGGAGAAAAAAATTTCCACCGGCCTGGATAAAGATTATGCACTGGAGTATAGTTATGGAATTTCAGAAACTTTTACATTATTAATTCCCAGATTCAAAGGCGGTGCATCGGGTGAAGAATTAGGAACGTCATCTGCAACGTATAAAGCCTTAAAAAATAATAATGTTCCTGAGCAACAGGCGCGAGGATTTATTGCTAATGTTCCGCTTTATTTTGGTGACATGCGCTCCACTGCCGGCCCGCCTTATGCAGGTGCAATTATGTTTTTTCTTTTTGTATTGGGATTGTTTGTTGTGAAAGGTGAAATAAAATGGTGGCTTGCCGGTGCAACAATTCTTTCGGTAATGTTAGCATGGGGGCAAAATTTTTTATTCCTTACTAATATTTTCTTTGACCATTTTCCGGAGTATAATAAATTCCGGGCAGTGAGCATGATTTTAACCGTTGCTGAATTTTGTATTCCTCTGTTGGGAATTCTTGCTTTCAAAAAAATGATTGATGGCTCATTGAAGAAAGATGATGCAATGAAATATTTGAAATGGACGTTCTGCATTGTCGGAGGATTTTGTTTGGTTTTTGTTTTACTTCCCGGAATGTTTTCCGATTTCATTGCTAAAGCGGATGAATCATTAAAAGATTATTCATGGCTGTTAATTGCAATTCGCGATGACCGCGCCAATGCTGTTCGTATGGACGCATTGCGTTCCTTGTTTTTTGTTTTTGCAGCAGCAGTATTAATATGGGCCTCTCTGAATAATAAAATTAAGCAGCTTTCAAATGTTTATTTCATTCTTGCCATGCTTGCGTTGATTGACCAATGGCCCATTGCAAAAAGATATTTGAACGATAATACTTTTGTAAAAAAATCAAAAGCAGAGCAACCTTTTCAACCCACACAAGCTGATTTGCAGATTCAGCAAGACCCCGACCCTGATTACCGTGTTATGAATACAACAGTGAGCACATTCAATGATGCAAGCACTTCCTATTTTCATAAATCAATCGGTGGGTATCACGGAGCAAAATTAAAGCGCTACCAGGAATTGGTAGAAAATCAGATCAGCAAGAACAACCAGAGTGTGATGAATATGCTGAACACCAAGTATTTCATTTTCGAACCAAAGCAGGGTGAAGCACCCGTTGCACAATTAAATCCCGGTGCCTGCGGTTCGGTTTGGTTTGTAAAAGAATTTAAAATGGTAGCCAATGCAGATTCAGAAATAAATGCACTCTCAAAATTTGATCCTAAACAGACTGTTTTTATTGATGAACGGTTTAAAGATTATATGAATGGATTCAATGCAAATTATGATTCAACGTCAACGATAAGATTAGTAAGCTATTTACCAAATGATTTGATTTACGAATCAAAAAGCAGCACAGAACAATTTGCCGTGTACTCCGAAATTTATTATGATAAAGGATGGAATGCATACGTTGATGGAAAACGAACTCCTCACATACGCGTAAACTATGTATTGCGCGGAATGCGCGTTCCTGCAGGAAATCATAAAATTGAATTTAAGTTTGAGCCAACTGTGTATGCAACGGGAGAAAAAATTTCACTTGCATCTTCTGCCTTGTTAATTTTAATATTTGCCGGAGTGGTGTTTTTAGAAATAAAAAAATCAACTGGTTAATTTCTCTGCGGCTTTGCGGCTCTGCCTTCATTCAAATTGAAAAAAGTTTTAATCATTACTTATTATTGGCCGCCAAGCGGAGGAGCCGGAGTTCAGCGATGGCTGAAATTTGCAAAATATCTTCGTGAATTCGGATGGGAGCCCGTTGTTTACACTCCGTCCAATCCTGAAAATCCTGTTGAAGACAGTTCGCTGTTTAAAGATATACCAGCGAATCTTGAAGTGATTAAAACTCCTATTTGGGAGCCGTACGGATTTTATAAGAAATTTGTCGGCAGGAAAAAAGAAGAAAAAATCAATACAGGATTTCTGTCCGAAAAAAAGAAAACAGGTTTCACTGAAAAAGTTTCAGTATGGTTGCGTGGAAATTTTTTTATTCCTGATGCGCGCAAATTCTGGATCAAACCCTCCATTAATTTTTTATCAAAATATTTAACTGAAAATAAAATTGATTTCATTGTTTCGACCGGGCCTCCCCACAGCATGCATTTAATTGCTTTGGGATTAAAAAAAAAATTTAACATTCCCTGGTTAGCTGACTTCCGTGATCCCTGGACAAACATTGATTATTATAAAGACCTCATGCTGTCAAAATCTGCAGACAAAAAGCATCACCAACTTGAAAGAGAAGTTTTAGCAAATGCTGATTTGGTGGTCTCCATAGGTAATACAATGAATGAGGAATTTGTACGCAGTCAATTGCAAGTTGACAGCGCACAGTTGAAAAAATTTCATGTTATTACAAACGGATACGATGAAGAAGATTTGATTAATAATGGAGTTGCTTTGGATAAAAAATTTTCCATTGCACATATAGGAACGCTTGTCAGATCACGAAATCCAGAAGCATTGTGGAAATCGCTCTCTGATTTGATTACCTCAAACAGCAACTTTGAATCTGATCTTGAAATCAGGCTGGTTGGAAAAGTGGATGCTTCGGTGATGGAATTGATTGAAAAATATG
>DATEMK010000503.1:0-3967 GCA_035275625.1 Bacteroidia bacterium | reverse complement strand
GAGTTTCTTTGTAAATCTCACCTTTAATATCTAGTACCAATGCGGCTCCTTCCCAACTAAGCATGTTTGGAATTACAAAACATTGTGTTTTTCCGGAACCAGGTGGAGCAATAGTGATTAATGAACCTTCACCAGAATAATGAAGTACGGTGTTGCTGTCATCAAGATGTCCTAAGTTCAACTTATAGTTTGTCGTTCCATTGAAAATTGTTCCTTCAATTTCGTCTGTTGTTAGCCATGCACTTCCTCCTCTGATACGACTTTTAATTTCTTTAAGTGATTTACCCGAATTATCTTGTGTTCCAAGTTCCTCAATTTTGCGAAGCAAGTGATTAATTGCACTGTCAACAGATGCATCCCAGTTATCCATAATATATTTTGCTGTTGTGGGCCCATCTTTTACACCCGTAGTGTCTGAATATGTCCAATAGTTATAATTAACTATTCCTGCTTTACCATTACCATTCACAAATGCAAAGAGGTAATAACAATAATTGTCTTCGGTTAGTTTTCCTTCACTGAAAAGCAACAATGCATTTCTTAAAAACTCACGCTCACGGGGTTCCATAGAAGCCAAATTGCGCGTTAACTCAATGGTCTTATAGCAATTTTTATTTGTGCCCCAACTTCCTTGATTGGTTCTGAATTGTTCAGAATGAACCCAATTCCATTGAAAATGTATTGTTTTGTCTTTTTCTTCAAAGAGTTTTTTAATATTCTTTTCTCTTTCTTCATGAGTTGAACCCAAAGTATTAAATTGATCAAATATAACTCTGTTATATTTTTGAGTATCTACTTTGGCTTTTGCTTTTTTCTTTCGGGCTTTATAAATACAATATCCAATAAAAATTAAAAATGCCAGCCATCCCGATACTAAATATCCAAATAGAATAAGACCAGCCAAGACCATAAGGTCTTGTTTCCATGTTTCAGATAATTTTACACTCATAAGCTAATTTTTTTAAAGGTTTTGTGAAAGTTATTGTATAATTATTTTTGCAAGTCTAATTAAAATTTTTAATTTCAGTTAGGTATAGGAGTGACAGACGAAGGAGCATCTTTTTTAATTCGCTTGTAAAGAGCAAAATTTGTTATTGGCTGACGCTACTGTTCGTAAGACGAGGTGTTGTGTTAAGCTATTACATATTTTATTCAAAATGATTTAAATTAGTTGCGCCCTTGTTGATGTTATGTGTTAGCTTGAGGGCAGTGATACCAACAAGGATCAGAGCGCTGAACACACTATTTTCATATCTCATTTTCAAATCTTCTTAAAAATTCCCATTCTGTGCTTTCTTTTTCTTAAAACCGGAATTCTTTTCGGAGCCGATGAAAAATGGAGGTTTGCAAATATGATGTAATTATACTTATCAGGTTTAAGCAAATGTTTCCATTCAAGAATGGTTGCGGTAAAAAACTGACTGGGATGTCGTTCTCTTCCATCTTGGTAAATTACTTGTTGGTGTCCTTTTTGCAAGCTTTCGCGCAACATCAACTATGACGCAAGGGGGCAATTTTAAATCAATTTTGATACAGCGCACTTATCAACAACATTTAAGAAAAATTACTTCTTTCATCTTGTTATGCGCTGACTCCCTGCCAGTTCAATGCACAGCTGTTATGTTTACCTTCTTAATTCCTTTTAGGTGCAATTCAATATGTCTGTCGTGAGCTTTGTTTTCGTATTCGCTTATAATTTCCAAAATGTCGTAGTCAATAAAATTACATTCACTACCGTCAACTGTAAGCACGCTGTATTCCGGAACTTCGTCTAATACCTTTCGCAATTTTACTTTATTTAAGAAAGTTACATTGCTGTTGAGCTTGATGTATTCCGTTTCTATTCCTTGGTGTTGTGCCCTGGTAATTTTATATTCTGCCTTGAAATTATTTTGCACTATAAAGTAAATTGAAATCAAGAGTCCGATGCTTACACCAATTAGCAAATCGGTTGAAAGAATTACAATGATTGTCAGTGTAAACGGGATGAATTGTTTCCATCCTAAACTCCACATATTGCGAAAGAGTTTTGGTTTTGAGAGGTTGTAGCCTGTGTTAAGAAGAATGGCGGCAAGAGAAGCATAAGGAATTTTGTTTAGCAGAAAAGGAACAAGCAATACTGCAAGCAAAAGAAAAAGTCCGTGAGTGAAAGAAGAAAATTTTGTTTTTGCACCTGCATCAACATTTGCTGCACCTCTCACCACAACTGCTGTCATTGGAATTGCTCCTAAAAGTCCGCAAGTCATATTTCCAATTCCTTGTGCAACCAATTCACGATTAACAGGAGTGATCCGATTGCGTTTGTCTAACTTGTCAATTGCCTCAATGCACAGTAGCGTTTCTAAAGTTGCAAGCATTCCGATACTAACTCCGTCTTTCCAAATCTCTGTATTAGAGAACAGTTTTGAAAAGTCGGGAAACAAAATGCTTGCAAAAACATTGGAAGGAATATTTACTAGTTGGGTTTGCTTGAGTGAAAAACCAGAAGCAGCATTAGTGAAAAGAATGTTGGTGATGATGCTGATGATTACAACTAATAAAGGTGCAGGAATAACTTTTAGCTTTTTGGCTGAAGGAAGTTGAAGTAGAATAAGCACAATTAAAGAAACAACTGTAATTAAAATTGCTCCTCTTGCGATGTGATGATTGAAATTTTTAAAGCTGCCAAGAAAGTTATCGGGAGAAAATAAATTTAGAAAACCACTTGTCCAAAAGTCGGGTTGGTCGTAACCTAATGCTAACGGAATTTGCTTTGAGATAAGAATGATTCCGATTGCCGCCAACATTCCTTTTATAACTGACGAAGGAAAATAATTTGCAATTGCACCAAATTTTAAAAGTCCAAGTATAAGTTGAAACAAACCTGCAACGATTACAGCAAGAAGAAAAACTTTGAAGTCGCCAAGTGAAATGATTGAAGATGCAACCAAAGTTGTCAAACCGGCAGCGGGTCCCGAAACTGCAAGTTGCGAACCGCTAACAATGGAAACTACAAGCCCGCCAATGATGCCTGATAAAAGTCCAGCATAAAGAGGCGCACCCGAAGCCAAAGCAATTCCTAAACAAAGTGGAAGTGCAACAAAGAAAACAGAAAGTCCTGCGGGTAAGTCGTGTTTGAGCCAAATTACCCTATAATATTTAATTGCTCGTTTCACCAATTGCTATCTGAAAAATGTCCAGTCAAACATAGAAAAGTTCAAGGTTGCAATGTTGTTAATAAGGTTGCGCATAACGAATAAGGGATTAAAGAAGTAAAAGAAAGAAAGGATTTGGATTTTCACACTTAAAATTTATAAAACTGTTTATTGCTTGCACTCAATTTATTAATCAATCAAAATTCTTGTTTTAATGATTTCATCTGTTTTTTGTTATCAGCAACCGTACACTCGAAACGCAATTGCTGATCATGGGTTATCAGACAGTCTCTATGAAGTTATTCTACTCTAAATCTCTCGTTTAAAATTCAGAAGAAGGAATATATTCTTTCAGCAAGTTTTATTTCTTTTTTTAAATCATACTGTAATGGAATTAAATTTTGAGGATTCACTATTACTTCAATGTTTGTGACATGAGGTTTTTCAGTAATTATTTTGAACTGGAATTTATTTTTCCAGAATAGGAAGCGTTTACCTTCAGCAGTAATTTCATTTTTAGAGATATTCACATTTACATTTTTATAATTACGAGATAATAAATAAGCAAATAATAGTTTATTAACTTCGGATTGTTGTGAGAATATTTCTATACTTTGCATCTTAATAATGTTTGTTCAAAATAAATCCGCTTCTGTTTTCGGAACTAATTTTTCGTCAGTCCATTCGACAAATTTGTATTCCTTCTTATCGCAACGGTTGCAGAAGCGAGTAGCCGAAAAATTGTATTTTCTGCCAAAGCGATTTACTGAATTAGTATAATCTTTATACATCCATTTGTGTCCGATTATTTTGCAGAGGGAAAATAATTTTTT
>DATEMK010000502.1:0-16463 GCA_035275625.1 Bacteroidia bacterium | reverse complement strand
TAAAGTTTGAAGTTTTTGGTTGTAGTTGTGTTTCAAAAACTTTTTTGGACTTGGAATCCGTAACGGTTAAATTAATTTTTTCATTTCCTGTTTTCGGATAACTAATAACTATAAACTCTATAGCAGGGTTGGGAGCCAGGGAAAACTGCAGACCGGATGCAGCCATTTCATTTATCGCAGTTGCACACACATAGCTGTTTGGCGTATATTCCCAAAAGTCGCTGTGAGGATTACTGTCATTTATGATTCCTGTTCCGAAATATCCTTTGCATCCGATGGAAAAGCCTTGTGCGAGTTCCCGTTGTCCTCCTCCGAAATTTGACACCTGTATCCATGTATCGGTTATGGAATTGTATTCCCACAAATCATCCGTATCGCTATTTCCCCAAACAACGCTGCCTATACCGATGAAGCCATAGCTGCCGATAGAAAAACCCATCGCCTCCACTCTTCCAACACTGAAACTTGCCTTTTGTATCCATACATTGGTGTTTTGATCCCATTCCCACAGATCATTAAACAAATTGCTTCCAGCGCTGGTTCCGTCAGCACCTGTTCCGATATAACCTTTATTGCCGATTGAAAAACCAACAGCCAGCCACCGTGCGCCACCTGCAAAATTTGCTTTCTGGCTCCATGTGTTTGTTAACTGATCCCACTCCCAAAATTCATCGCTCATTACTCCTGAAATATACCCTGTTCCGATGTAGCCTTTGGTGCCGATTGAAAAACCAACAGCGGAATTAACCAGGCTTCCTCCAAAATTTGCTTTCTGTGTCCATATATTGGTTGCCTGGTCCCATTCCCAAAAATCAATGTTGTTTCCGGTCCCGATGTATCCTTTGTTCCCGATTGAAAATCCGGCTGCACCATAGCGGGGGCCTCCTCCGAAATCTGCTTTTTGAGTCCAGATGTTTATTGCCGGGTCAAATTCCCAGAAATCATCTGATGAGTTGCTTCCCAGCCCTAAGTATCCTTTATTGCCGATAGAGAAACCGCAATTGTAGAATCTTGTTCCGCCCCCGAAGTCAGCCTTCTGTGTCCAGGAATCCGCTTTCAGGAGTGAAAGGGAAAGTGAAAGGATGAGTGTAATAATTTTTTTCATGACCATTAAGTTTTTATCAAAAGTAAAAACTTATTCTTTTACAAACTTATTCACTGTTTTTCCTTTTCCATCAGCTATAATAAAAAAATAAATTCCTTTTGAAAAATTGCTGACGTTGATTTTAATTGGAAGATTAGAGTTTAAAGATTGTAGTTGTTGTACATAAACTATTTTTCCATAAACATCTATAATTCTAATTTCTCCGGCTCTATTTTCAATGTTATTTAAACTTATTGATGCTATGTCAAAAGCTGGATTAGGGTAAAATGTAATTTTATTCTTTTTAAAATCCGTATTGTTTATTCCCTGAACAGTTCCCGAATTAAATTTAGCAAGAAAAACATTTTCATTGCCTGTTAGAAATAAACTATCATTTCCTATAGTAAAAATATTAGGTTCTGAAAAGTTGCTTGTAATATAAGCACCGCCATAATCATCCATTGCAATATCCATTCCGTCAGACCATCCACCACTTTCCAAAGCTTCAGTGCAAATTATATTTCCAAGTGAATCAAATATGGCAATGAACAAAGGACTTACGGAATTTAAAGGACCATTAATTGTTGTTGAGTCGAAAGTGATATATGGCATATTGAAAGAACCAATAATATAAACATTTTTGTTATTATCAGTAACAACCTTTTCCCCAAAGTCTTGGTTAATTCCTGTACCCCGTTTTGCCCATAGTGCGTTTCCGCTTGCATCGTATTTGGCGATAAACACCTGATCATGCCATGTGCCTGTAAGCGTAATGGAATCAAAAGATATAGAATTTTCAAAAGATCCTGTTAACAAAATATTATTTGATTTATCGGTGCATATACCCCGTCCGCTGCCGCCAAGCCCCCCGGAACCTTTAGCCCACAAGACATTACCTGATGAATCATATTTTGCTACAAAAATACCTGGATTTGTTAAAACAATATTGCCAAATGTGATAGAAGGACTACTAAAAAATCCTGTTATCAAAATATTGCTGTTAGCATCCGTGCAAATGCTAACGCCCTCATCATAAGAGCTTCCTCCGGGATTTTTTACCCAAAGCACATTTCCACTTGAATCAAATTTAGCAACAAAAATGTCTTCTTGGCCATTGTTAATAAGTGTATCAGATCCGAAAATTACTAAAGGTGAGTGGAAAGCTCCTGTAACGTATACATTACCATTGGCATCTATGGCTACATCTTCTCCGTTATCCGAACCATTTCCTCCCATATTTTTTGCCCAAAGAACATTGCCGGCCGAATCATATTTTGCAAGAAAGAAATCAGACCCACTATTGTTTAAGAGATTCGTACTACCAAAAGTGATGGAAGTTGAATAGAATACACCAGTAACATAAATGTTGCCATCAAGATCTGTAGCTACGCTTTTACCCAAGTCAGAATTAGTTCCACCAGCGCTTCTAACCCACAGAATATTTCCGTTTTCATCGTGCTTGGCAAGAAATATATCATAATAACCATTGGATGTGACAAATAAGGAATCAAAAATGATGGCAGGTGATTCAAAATAACCAGTAGTATAAATATGATGAAAATGATCTGTTGCGGTACTTACACTTTCATTGCTGGAACCAGTACTAATCCCTTGCTTTGCCCACTGCCAGTTGATTGATTGCTGTGCTGAACAATTAATAATCGAAAATAAAAAATCAAGAACTAATGCAGCAGTAATTTTTTTCATGGCAGTTTAGTTTTTAATAAACTTCCTCACCGCTTTTTGTTTTCCCTCCCCGGCCGGCCGGCCGGCATCACTTATTTCAACAAAATAAATTCCTTTTGAAAAGCTGGAAGTTGGAAGCTTAAAGTTTGAAGTTTTTGGTTGTAGTTGTGTTTCAAAAACTTTTTTGGACTGAGCATCCGTAACGGTTAAATTAATCTTTTCATTTCCTGTTTTCGGATAACTAATAACTATAAACTCTTTTGCCGGGTTTGGTGAAATTGTAAATTGCATATTGGAACCTTGCGTTTCATTTATACCGGTTGTACAAACATAACTATCAGGGGTATATTCCCAAATATCATCATGCCAATTTGCATCATTTATCACACCTGTTCCAAAGTATCCTTTGCAGCCAATAGAAAAACCAATGCCTAATTCTCTTTGACCTGCTCCAAAATCTGCAACCTGCAGCCATGTGTCATTCACAACATCATATTGCCATAGATCATCAATATCAGCGCTTCCCCATACAATGCTGCCGACACCAATAAATCCATAGTTGCCGATTGAAAAGCCGGAAGCCTCAACTCTTTCAGTGACAAGGCTTGCTTTTTGTGTCCACAATCCGGTAGTTTGATCCCATTCCCAAAAATCATTTAGTAAGTTGGCTGTAACGCTAATACCATCAGCACCTGTTCCAATATACCCTTTGTTGCCAATTGAAAACCCGACAGCGAGCCATCTGGGTGAGCCGGGAAGATCTGCTTTCTGACTCCATGTATTGCTCAACGGGTCCCATTCCCAAAAATCCTGGTGCATGCTTGCTCCATACCCGGTTCCTATATATCCTTTATTGCCTATAGAAAAACCAACAGCAGCTGTAACAAAACCTCCCGGGTAATTTGCTTTTTGAGTCCAGATGTTTGTTGCCTGGTCCCATTCCCAAAAATCATTATTACTGCCCCCTGTACCAATGTATCCTTTGGCCCCAATCGAAAATCCCACGGGTCCTACACGGGCAGTTCCTCCAAAATCTGCTTTTTGAGTCCAGATGTTTGTTGCAGGATCAAACTCCCAAAAGTCGTTTACTGCACCGGGATTTCCTCCGCATCCTATATATCCTTTGTCACCGATTGAAAAACTGCAGTCGAAACCTCTTATCCCGCCTCCGAAATTTGCTTTCTGTGTCCAGGAATCTGCTTTAACAAAAAGAGCTATGCAGATTAATATAACAGTAGAAATTTTTTTCATAAGATTTTTGGTTTAACCAAATATAAAAATTTATTCCTTCACAAACTTCCTCACCGCTTTTTGTGTTCCATTATCTATAATTACAAAATAAATTCCTTTTGAAAAATTGCTGATGTTAATCTTAGTTTCCAGCTTGCCGTTTCCCGTTTGAAAAGATTTACTATAAGTTATTTTTCCTAAAGCATCAGCAATTGAAATTTGAGTATTAGAGTTAGTCTTAACATTTAATACACAATTTATATAGTCGGAAGCAATACCCGGATAAATGATTATTTCAGATGAAGGAATATTATTTTGAGCGACAGGCAGCGGAATGCCTGCATTGCAGCTTGCAAGGTCAATTGTGAGGCCTGCAGTAAAGCTTATCGGAGTACCTGCAATAGCGGCAGTTGTAGTAAAGGATATTGGCAGCAGCGAATTCGGATGTACAGGATTAGCGGAACCAAACGCCACATACAACAGACCATTTATTAAAAAGCAGCCATAACCGTTAATCGTATTCATGCTGAAGGCAAATTGATTAATCACTTGTCCGGCAGGAGATATTACGACTATGGAATCCGTGTAGGGATTATTGAAGCCCATCAGGCACCAGGCATTCCCTGCATCATCAACGGCTAAATCTGCAATGCTGAATATAAGGTTCGGGCTGGAATAAAGCTGAACAAAAGAAGTACCGTCAAAACGGTCAATACAATTTAAACCATAAGCGCTATAGTAAAGATGAGTTCCTGCTCCGGCAGCGTCAGACAATGAACAATTCGATATGGATGGCATTGTGATCCATGACGATCCGTCATAATAGGCTGATTTGTTAAATGAATGACAGTAAAAAGTAGGGCTGAACGTGCCTCCGCTGAGGTTGTCACAAAAAGCAAGAGAGTTTCCCGGTTGCTGAGCCGTAACAATGATTCCGTTACTAACCACATTTGTCCCCACAATTAACCATTCCTCGACCTGGCCGCTTGTAACTGCCCAAAAAGTATTTAAGTTGCATGGAATGCCCTGGGAGCGGGCAGGCAAAACAATAACAGAAAATAAAATAACGGTTGTGTAAATTTTCTTCATAGTATAAAAGCTTTGTTGATACATCCCAAATGTAACCATTTACTCTTTTAAGAACTTCTTCACCACTTTTTCTTTCCCGGTATCAAGAATTACAAAATAAATTCCTTTTGAAAAATTGCTGATATTAATTTTGGTTTCGGGTTTAATCCCGATAGTTATCCGGAGGGTTTCAGGTTGCTGAGAATAAACTTGCTGTCCGACCACATCAAAAATTTTAATGCTTTGTAAAGCTCTCCCGGTTTGAATGGTAATTTCATGGCTGGCAGGATTGGGAATTAAAACAATATCATCATTCGATTCAGTTGTCATTCTTAATTCAGATGGTTCCAGTGGCGGAAAGCAAATAATATGCACGTGAGTGAAAGAAGAAAGGCTATAACAACCATTACTGTCTGTTACAGCAAACGAATAATTCCCGGAGGCAAACGCATCATAAAAAGAATTTACCGCTCCGCTGATAGGAAGAGAATTTTTATACCATTGATATATAAACCCGGCTCCGGTATTGGCAGTAAAATGAACGGTATCTCCCAGGCATATATATGTGGTGACAGAAGGAGTAATTACAGCAACAGGATTTGGATTAATAGTAACGGTTACACTTGCGCTTCCGGTGCAGCCATTTGCATCGCAAACGGTAACCGTATATATTCCCGCAAAAGTCACATTAATAGTTTGTGTGATTGTTCCGGTTGACCATACATAACAGGCATATCCGGCACCCGCATTAAGTGTTGCAGAACTTCCCTGGCAGATAGTAGTATTACCGGTTATGACAGGAGTGGGGGCGGGGTTTACAGTAACAACTATACTTGCACTGCCTGTGCAAAGATTAGCGTTGGTAACAGTAACCGTATAAGGACTGGCAACGCTCACATTAATTATTTGAGTTGTTGTTGATGTTGACCATAAATAAGAAGTATATCCGGCACCCGCATTAAGTGTTGTAGAACTGCCCTGGCAGATAGTTGTACTGCCTGTAATAACCGGAACAGGGTTGGGAATTACAGTAACCGTAGCGGAAGCGCTTCCCGTGCAGCCGTTAGCATCGCAAACTGTAACGGTATAAGTGCCGGAAGTGGAAACATTAATAGTTGCTGTCGTTGCCCCGTTTGACCACATATAACAATAATATGCAAGACCCGGATTAAGCGTTACAGAGGAGCCCTGGCAAATTGTTGTATTGCCGGTTATAACCGGAACAGGAATAGGATAAACTATAACAGCAACGCTTGCACTTGCCGTGCAGCCGTTAGCATCGCAAACGGTAACCATATAAATACCCGTATTTGAAACAGTAACGGATTGCGTGGTGCTTGCCATTGACCATAGATAACAGGCATATCCGGCTGAAGCAGTCAGAATGGTTGATGTGCCTGCGCAAATGGTTGTATCACCTGTAATAGCGGGCGGAGCAGGCGATGGGTTTACAGTAATAGTTATGGATGCGCAGGCTGTCACTCCGCACGAATCTTCAGCACGGACATAATATGTGATTGTATCGGTGGGTGTAAAAGTTGCGCTATACCCATTACCGATGGCGGTGCCGCCACAGGAATCAGCATACCAGAGAAAGAATCCATTGCTGCTTAATACTCCGCCAGCTTGTGTGAGGGTCACTGATTGCCCGGAACAAATGGTGTTGTTGGTTGCATTGGAGGTGATGCTATCAGGGGCAACGGAACAAGCCGAAGACGGACAAATGAATTTAAAACCTGTGGATAAAGGTCCGCAAATGTGATGATTGCTTTTAAACATGATATGATAATTTGTTCCCGCGGTGAGAGGGCCAAAACTTGCACTCCAGGTATAAGCGTTGCTGCCTGCTCCTATACATGTCCAATTATGTTCATTACAACCCAAAGAACTTTCTTTATAATAAATTCCAATTTCCATGGTTGAACATTGCCCCGAATAATGTTCAAACGAAAAAAAACCTGACGTGTCTGGGGTAAACGTAAAGATTTTTTCCCGTGAATAGTGAGTGGAATTCCCACAGCTATCCATTGTCCAGGATGCAGGATAGTATTCTGTATCCGGATAAAATAAGAAAGTAGAAAAAGTATTGCAGTTTAAAGAGGGCAGGTTGCTGCAATTGGGAATTCTTTTCCTGATAACATTTGTGTTTGGACTAAACACTCCGCATTTATCCCTGAAATAAAAGTCATAAACTGAATCGGGAATAAGCCCGGTAAAAGTATAAGGAGAAACCGGGTTATGAACAACAATTCCATTTGGGCCTGCAATAGTATCGTTTCCCGGAACAAAATACTGAGGACCATATTCAATTACCATATCATCAAAATTGCCATCCCACGAAACAGAAACAGAACCAGGTGTTATGTCATAATATTCTATATCAGATACGTGGGGTTCTTTCATTATAAGAGATGACATATAATTTGTGGTATCAGCATATTCAAAAAGAAAATCATAAGATAGCCCGCTATCAAGTGCCAGGTCAATTTTGTATTTATCGTTTCCTATATAAACAGGTGTTAAGCAGGTGTAGCCGGTGGAGTCACAGTAATCCCAATAATAAGGTCGGGATGAAACCGAAATATTTGAATTGTAATCTTCATATTCCAATGTATATGTTTGAGTACAGGGAGCGGTAAAATGATAAACTGTTTCGCCTCCGGCACTTGGAAATCCGTTGCAGCCATTAAAAAATGAGCCTGGCAGCATCAGATATAATGGAGCGAATGTATCAGGGTAAATCCACATGTCACCAGGACATATAAGACTGGAAATTGCATCCTTTGATGTCTGCCCCCTCACTCCCCCCATCATTCCGCAAATCCCAATCAGTAAAATTATTTTTTTCATCCTGTTTTTATAAAGCCCTGTAAACAATACAACAAATGTATTATTAATTATAGCAATACAATTTCTAATCTCTAAAATCATCCTTTTGTCCTATTTGTTTTTATATAACAACCTGCTAACTTTGGTTTGTCAAATTATTTTTAGTTTCAAAATGAATCTGGATTTTATGATTATAAGCAGGCGCAAAAAGGACAGGACCCGATGACCAGGTTCATGCTCAAATTTCACAAAGCTGTTACTGTGCAGATGGAAGCCAACAGCATTTCAATTTTCACCAATGCACAGGGTCTTTATGGCATTGGCGGACTGCCCGCAGGAACGTATGTGCTTAAATTTACCAAAGCAGGTTTGCAGAATAAGATTCTTTTTTATTTACTTTTGATATGCAATTAAAAAAACTTTGGAATTGAAAAAAAAATACAAAACTTTTTTTCTCCTTATCCCTTTTGCCATATGCCTTATGCCTTCTTCTTTTTCCCAAACCGCCCCGGGGATTGAGTGGCAGAATACGATTGGGGGAAGCAGCAGTGATGTACTTTATGATATACAGCAAACTGCTGATAATGGATATATCCTTGGCGGAAGTTCTTTTTCAAATATTTCGGGCGACAAAACAGAAAACAGCAATGGTGCTTTTGATTACTGGATCGTAAAAACCGGTGCATCGGGCAACATCCAATGGCAAAATACCATTGGAGGAAGCGATAATGATGAGTTGCATTCCATCCGGCAAACCACAGATGGCGGCTATATTTTGGGCGGACATTCCTGGTCAAACATTTCAGGAGATAAAATTGAAAACTGCATTGGTGGGTGGGATTACTGGATTGTAAAAACCGATTCACTTGGCACTATTCAATGGCAGAATACTATCGGGGGAAACGATTATGATTATCTTTTTTCCATAGAGCAAACATCAGACGGTGGGTATATTCTTGGAGGCTATTCTTTTTCAATCATTTCAGGCGATAAAACAGAGAACGGCAATGGACTTTCTGATTATTGGCCTGTGAAAACCGATGCATCAGGAATCGTTCAATGGGAGAATTCGATAGGGGGATCTACTTCTGATGCGCTTAGATCCATAGAACAAACCGCTGACGGAGGATATATTCTTGGAGGAAGATCGAATTCTAACATTTCAGGTGATAAAACAGAAAATTGCATTGGAGGAACTTATCTTGATTACTGGATTGTGAAAACTGATGCATCGGGAATTATTCAGTGGCAGAATACGATAGGAGGAACCAATGGTGATGAGCTTTTTTCCATACAGCAAACAAATGACGGAGGTTATATTCTTGGCGGACATTCCTGGTCAAACATTTCAGGTGATAAAACGGAAAATAGTTGTAATAATACATTTGATTATTGGATAGTAAAGACCGATGCAACGGGAAATATTCAGTGGCAGAAAACCATTGGGGGAAACAGTGCTGATTATCTTAGATCTATTCAGCAAACTGCAGATGGAGGTTATATTCTTGGAGGATATTCCTGGTCAGGCATTTCATGTGATAAAACAGAAAACAATTGGGACACCACATTCGCTACGAGTGATTACTGGATAGTAAAAACCGATACATCGGGCATCATTCAGTGGGAGAAAACTATTGGAGGGAATAATGAAGATTGGCTTTATTCCATTCAGCAAACCGCTGATGGAGGCTATATACTTGGCGGATGGTCCACTTCAAACATTTCAGGCGACAAAACTGAAAATAGTAATGGCACTGAGGATTACTGGATAGTCAAACTCTTTCCCGATACCATCACCGGCATTACCCAATTACCTCAATTACCCAATTTCCCAATTTCCATTTTCCCCAATCCCCTCACCACCCAATCCAAACTAACATTTAAAAACCCCAGCAAAGAAAAATTTCTTTTCACCCTTTACGATATCACCGGCAGGATAACAGAAAACGTTAGTACCACAAACAAAGAAATCATTTTAACCAAAGGCAGCAAGCAGCATGGAGTTTATTTGTTTAATTTTATGAATGAAAAAAGAGGGGAGAGGTGGAATGGGAAGATTGTTATCAGCAATTAAAATCAAAATAAAATGAAAAGAATTTACACAGTAATCGTTTTTTCTTTCTTAAACCTTGCCTCATTCGGGCAAAAGGAATTTGATAATTGGTATTTCGGGATGAATGCAGGAATATCCTTTGTAAGTGGCGCACCGGTGAGCCTGTCAGGTGGCGCTTTAAACACTAATGAGGGATGCACGGCAATAAGCACTGCGGCAGGAAGCCTGCTGTTTTATACGGATGGGCGTTATGTTTATAATATGAACCATTCACAAATGCCAAACGGAAGCGGGCTCAACGGTGGTTACTCTTCCTCTCAATCAGCAATCATAATTCCCGATCCTGCAGATCCTGACGTCTACTATATTTTCACTACCGCTGAAATGGCCGGAGCCAGCGGTCTCTGTTATTCAAAAGTGGATATGACCCTGATGGGAGGGTTAGGAAATGTAACCGTAAAAAATGTTCAGCTTATTACCCCGGTGGATGAAAAAGTTGCGGCAGTCAGGAACTCATCCGGAAACGGTTATTGGATAATTGTGCATGAATTAAGCAGCCTTTCCAATTCGTACTATGCTTATCCTGTTACAGCGTCAGGCGTTGGCAACCCTGTTATATCAAGTGTCGGCACGTTAAATACAGCAAATAATGCCTGGCTGGGGTGCATGAAAGTTTCCCCTGACGGAACAAAAATAGCAAACCCCCGTTGTTACGCTCACGAAACTGAGATAGCAGATTTTAATGCTGCCACCGGTGCAGTAACGAATCCGTTTTTATTTGATTTAGGTGCAAATAATTTTACTTACGCAGCAGAATTCTCTGAAACCGGGAATGTATTATATATAGTTTCATGGACCAACCCTCCTGCTAAATTATACCAGCTCAATATGGCTGCAGGAAGCCCGGCTGCTATTCTTGCTTCGGCAACAATTATTTTCAGCACCACCGATCAAATGGGTACACTGCAGCTTGCTTCGGACCATAAAATTTATCTTGCCCATCATGGCTCCTATGATATCGGTGTAATAAATAATCCTGACTCATTGGGGACATCATGCAATTATGTAAATCATGGATTTCTCTCCCCGAACATGGTATTATATGGTCTTCAAAATTCTATTTCCGGAAGTATTTTATTAACCAACGCAGAGAATATACCCGGTGGCAAACCCGGATTAAATATTTTTCCTAACCCTTTCAGTATTCAAAGCATGATTGCTTTCAATAATCCGCATCATTATAAATTTAGTTTTTCTCTTTTTGATATAACAGGTCAGATTGTTGAAGCCGCTAATACATCTTCTGCAAAAATAATTTTGGAAAAAGGAAACAAAAAGCCGGGAGTTTATTTGTTCAATCTTACTAATGAAAATACGGGTGAGAGGATGAATGGGAAAATTGTGATCAGTGATTAAAAAATTATAGTATGAAGAAGACTTATAAAGTCGGTTATGTTTTGATTGTTATGATAGGTGTTTTACAAGTTTCTTTTGCGCAGCAGATTGCCTATCAGAAAATTTTTAATGGCGTAAATCCTGGTTACGGCTATTCCGCTAAGCAAACTTCTGACACCGGATATATTATTACCGGTTCTGCCATAGGTATTGGAGCTGGTAACGCTGATGTTTATTTAATTAAGACAGATGCTAAGGGAGATACGCTTTGGACAAAAACCATTGGCGGAGCAAATACTGAATTTGGAATATCCCTTCAGCAAACTACCGATGGAGGATATATTATTTCTGGAAAGACAAATGGTTTTGGTGCCGGAAACTATGACGTTTATTTAGTCAAAGCCGATTCTTACGGAAATGCCTTGTGGACAAAATCTTTTGGAGGAATATATGAAGATGAAGGTACTGCAGTTCTGCAAACATCAGATGGGGGATACGTTATTGCAGGACGCACAGCGTCTTTCGGTTCAGGTAATCTTGATGTTTATTTACTCAGAACGGATGGCAATGGAGATACCTTATGGACAAAAACCCTGGGCGGAATAGGAAATTCCAATGATTACGCGGAATTTATTCAACAAACTTCAGATGGTGGCTATATTATTACCGGAGGCACAAATGCTTTTGGTGCCGGGAGTTGGGATGCTTATTTAATTAAGACCGATTCATCCGGGAATCTATCCTGGGCAAAAACCTATGGCGGAGCAGATGTTGATGACGGTTTTTCAGTGCAGCAAACTTTCGATGGAGGTTATATACTTGCAGGCGGTACAGATAGTTATGGCGCAGGAAACCGGGATATTTATCTGATTAAAACTGATAGTAACGGTGATACGCTATGGACAAGAACTTATGGAGGAAATGATTTCGAAGAAGCTAATGCTGTTCAGCAAACAGCAGACAGCGGCTATATTATTACAGGAAGGACGTTAACTTTTGGTGCAGGAAATGCTGATGTTTATTTGGTTAAAACAAATTCCAGCGGAGATACTTTGTGGACAAAAACCTTTGGCGGCATATATGATGATGTGCCTGCTTCTATTCAGCAAACTATAGATGGAGGATATATTATTTCGGGCGGGAAAAACAGTACCGGTACTGGAAATCATATTTATTTAATCAAAACCGATTCCAATGGAAATAGCGGATGTAACCAGGGGAACCCGGCAACCATTGTATCCGGAACTTCAACACAGATTACAAACCCTGCAATTATTGTATCTTCTACAGCAACAATTGTGACTTCTCCCGCTACAATAGTTGGTAGCGGAAGCACAGTAACTACACTTTGCACAACGGTTGGCATTTACGATTTAGAATTTATCCCGAACAATCAGGACCAATTCTCTCCGAATCCCCTCACCACCCAATCCAAACTAACTTTTAAAAACCCCAACAAAGAAAAACTTCTTTTCACCCTTTACGACATCACCGGCAGGATAACCGAAAGTGTTAGCACCACCAACAATGAAATCATTTTAACCAAAGGCAGCAAACAACCGGGAGTTTATTTATATAATCTTATGAATGAAAAAAAGGGGGAGAAGTGGAATGGGAAAATTGTGATCAGTAATTAAAAAACTAAAAGCATGAAATATTTTGTATTTCTGATGTTGTTTTTCTCTATATCTGCTTATTCCCAGATGGACTTGCGTAAAAACAAACCCGATTTACCTGACAGCGTCTGGAAGATAAAACAATACAAGCGCATTAATGATTTAAAGCAACGAAGAAGTGCTGCCGGTCATCCGAATATGGACTGGGCGCGATGGCAGGAATGGGAAAAAATAAATCAGGCTCAGAATAAAACCACACAAATAAGTACATGGGAAAATTTGGGGCCTCATACTAAAAGCGGCAGAATTATTTCCATTGCATTTCATCCGACTGATACAAATATTATGTATGCCGGTTCTGCAAGTGGCGGACTTTGGAAAACTGCAAACTATGGCGCTACATGGATTCCTATTACCGATAATTATCCCACCATGGGCGTGGGTGCTGTTGCAATTAATCCTCAAAATCCTTCAAGCATAATTATTGCTACAGGTGAAGGATATGCTTTTGGCAGTGAATTTACCAGCGGGTTCGGAATCCTCATTTCGCACGATGATGGTCAGAGCTGGAGCCTTACTAATATAACCGCAGGGCTCGGTGACAGTTTTGCCGGAATGGATATTATGTGGAATTCAAATGACACATCCAAAGTTTGTGTTGCCACTTCTTTCGGAATTTATTTTTCAAATGATGGCGGCCTCACTTATTCTTACGTGCTGGACCGTATGCCATCGCGCATAGTACAGGATCCTCAAAATCCTGCTAATCTTTATCTCGCTGCCCGTTACTATAGTGCCATGTACCCGGGAGGATTTTACAAATCGTTTAACTCAGGACAAACCTGGTCGCTTGTTACCGGGTCAGGATTACCGGCTCTTACTGATATGGGTTACGCAAGCCTTGCAGTTCACCCTGTCTATAACAATATAATTTTTGCAAACATTTCACAAAGCTCTGTTAACGGCCTGGGCCCGATGGAAGGTTTGTACAAGTCAGATGATTTCGGAACCACATTCACGCAAATTCCAACTAATGTGGATATTCATTGCTATCATCCGCCTTACCAAAACATTTGCCAGGGCTGGTATGATAACACAATTGTAATTTCTCCAAATGATACTAATGTTCTTATTGCGGGCGGAACACGTTTCTGGAAAAGTATAGATGGCGGATATATATGGACAAATTGCGATTTAGATTCAACCGCTACTGCTTACACTGTCCATCCCGATCATCATCAGACTTTGTTTCATCCTCTAACTGGGCATCTTTTCGATTGCAATGACGGAGGAATAAATTATTCCGGTAATGAAGGAGTAACCTGGACAAGCATTTCCGATGGACTTATCACTCACCAGTTTTACAGCATTGCTTTCGCAGAAACCGATTCGGAGGTGGTCATTGGCGGTGCGCAGGATGTGGGACTTTTTTCAAGCACACAATCATTAAGTGTTGCTGCGTGGGAAAATGAATTTTCAGGCGATGCCTTTGGCTGTACCATTGATCACCAGGATGAGGATACATGGTATGCAACTGTGTATTTAAATTACAGGCGTATTAAAAGTAATAATTCGGGACTTAATTGGTCACAGGTAAACAGCGGTACTTCTGCTGCTGATCAATGGCGTATGCCGATGGTGATGCATCCGAACGATAATCAAACGCTGCTGTCATCCAATGATGATTTTATGTATAAGACCATCAATGGCGGAGCAACCTGGCAAACAATGGCAACTACAGGCTCCATCGGTTGCTTTGAGTACGATAAAATAAATCCTGACCTCATTTATGCATCCGAGCTTTTCGGAGGAACTGTTTACCGCACCGTTAATGGCGGAAACATATGGTTTCAGCTTGCCAATTCCCCCGGTTTCCCTGTTACCGATCTTGCTGCTGATCCGCAGAACACAGGAGTTGTTTATGCTTCTGTCGGTTCATTTGCAACCCAGGACCAGGTTTTCAAATCTGTGAATTCAGGAATTACATGGACAAATATTTCCGCGAATCTTCCTGCTGTACCTGCAATAACCTTAACAGTTGATCCGTGGGATAACTTAACACTTTATGCCGGAACCGATCTTGGAGTTTGGGTTACACAAGATGGCGGTATTTCATGGACACCTTTCAATAATGGTTTACCGGCCGTGGTTGTTGAAGATATTCATTTTTACAAACCCGATACTACCATCAGGATCGGTACTTATGGAAGAGGGTATTGGAGAACAAAAGCATTGCCGTCAGGTTCTGTTAGTATCCAAGAGCAGAGTGTTTCAAATTTTATGAATGTTTATCCAAATCCTCTCACTACTGAATCTAAACTGACTTTTAGAAATAATAAAAAAGACGAATATCTTTTTACCCTTTACGACATCACCGGCCGCGTAACAGAAAGTGTTACTACAAAAAGCAATCAGATCATTTTAACCAAAGACAACAAACAACCGGGTGTTTATTTATTTAATCTTATAAATGAAAAAACAGGGGAGAGGTGGAATGGGAAAATTGTTATTGCAAAATAACTTTAAACTTCAAACCTCAAACTTCAAACCCTCATAATACTTACACCATTGCTTTAACCCGCATTCAGGGCATTTAGGATTTCTCGCCACACATACATATCTACCGTGCAAAATAAGCCAGTGATGAGCAAGCGGAATTTTATCTTCAGGAATATTTTTTATTAACTGCATTTCGGTTGCGTATGGAGTCTTTGCATTTGTTGTCAATCCTAACCGTGCGGCTACACGAAACACGTGTGTGTCAACTGCCATGGCTGCTTTATTGAAAACAACAGATGCAATCACGTTTGCAGTTTTTCTTCCTACACCCGGCATCTTTTGCAGTTCATCCACATCAGATGGAACTACCCCGTTAAAATCATTCACCAGCATTTTCGCCATGCCCACTAAATGTTTTGCTTTATTATTCGGATAGCTGATACTCTTTATTAATGGGAAAACTTTTTCAGGAGTGCTTGTTGCTAATTTTTCAGCAGTAGGAAATGTTTTGAAAAAAGAAGGGGTAGTCATGTTTACTCTCTTATCAGTGCATTGAGCAGAAAGAATTACCGAAACCAAAAGCTGGTAAGGACTTTCATATTCCAATTCGGTTTCAGCATGAGGGTTATGCTCACTGAAATATTCAATGATTTTTTTGTAGCGTTCTTTTTTAGTCATGGAGGATAAATTGTTGAATTGCTATATTGTTATATTGTTTTATTGCTGGTAAAACCATTCAACCATTTAACAATAATAGCAATATAACAATATAACAATTGAATTAGTTTTCAAAAAGCTCCAGCACCTGGCCGATTTTATTTTTCAAATCTTTTCGGCTGACAATAAAATCTAAAAAGCCATGTTCTAAAACAAACTCAGAAGTTTGAAAATCTTTTGGTAAATCTTTTCCAATAGTTTCCTTTACAACACGCGGTCCTGCAAAACCGATCAAAGCTCCTGGTTCGGCAATGTTCAAATCACCCAACATGGCAAAAGATGCAGT
>DATEMK010000501.1:0-5179 GCA_035275625.1 Bacteroidia bacterium | reverse complement strand
TGGATTATAGAAAAATCGTTACTATCTAAATGCCATTTCGAAGCCATTGCAAAATGAAAATTCCCTATCTTGGCAGTTGTAACTAAATTATTATTAATTTCTTCTTCAAATCCATTTGATACCTCTGTGATTTTTAAAAATTCATTAAAAGAACTAATATTTATCTTTTCATTTTCTAAAATAACCTCTTTATCAGGATGGATATGCCAATGAGGTTGTGGATTTGAGTTCTCTTTTGACTCTTTATTTTCCCATTCAGCTCTAAAAAGAAGTTTTTTATTTGTCGATTTAAATAATTGTAAACTTAAATTCTTGATTTCAAATTTATTTTTCTGTCCTGCGACTCCCTCAAAATTTAAACTGAAGTGAATCCAATATCCCGATTTTAAAAGTACGATTGGCATTTTATTGCCATATGTTCCTATTGCGATATCGGGTTGACCTCTTTGGAGAAAATATCTATTTTTATTGCTTTCATCTTCTGCAATAATTACATCAGTTGGTTTATTAATGCAATAATCCTTCAGAATATCTAAACAAAACTGGATAATTTTTTTTGGATCAGCGAGAGGAGGCATTAATCAGAAATATTGTAAAGATTCAAAACTGTTTTATTCAATTCTTCTTCATTAATTTCAACACCTTTTGATATGGCTCTACCATATTTGGATAAACTCTCATAAGAAGAATCGCTAAGTACCATCAAATCTGGTAAAGGGATATCTTTCACATGTTTAGTTTGTAAATTGTACCATTCACCACCGGCAAGTTGTTTAGAATAGATTGCAAGCAACCTATTAAAAAAGTGGCTGTTTAAAATAGCAAGGTAGGCATACTGAATATTTTCATTCATAAAATCCGCAATTGGCAACCAAGCACAGCTTTGTTCAACTACATATTCGCCCGATGAATCATATCCAAAATTGCCCGCTTTTCCAAATGCAGAAGAAACAAGCTTAGAAATTTTTTTTTCTTGCCAAGGGCGATGTCTTTGCAAATGCCACCAATTAGCTTCGTCAAATCCTATCCTGCTAATTAATTCTTTTTTATTTGGTAATAAAATATCTTTATAAAACTTCGGAAGAAACTTCTTTAGTTGCGTTTCGGATTGAAATTGCGGCAGTCCATAAGTTTTAGGATAAAACAAATAATCTTCTTTCTTTATTTGCCCTGCTATTATTGTTGAGCTATCAATGCATGGTCTAAAATAAATTTGTTCGTTTTTGCTTAAGGTTTTGTAATACTCCTTTGCTACAATAAAATATTTTCTTCCTGGATCGGCACCTCTGTGAACCTCAAATATTTCTTCAACTCTCTTTAGCTTATTTCCTAAAATCTTTTTTTCAAGTTTTTCCTTTAGAGTAGCTGAAAAATATGAGGTCGGCATCCAATTGTTATCTAAATAAGTATAATTGGTCAAATTATAAATACTATACTTTTCTGGCTCATTGACAATTTTATCTGGATTGAAATGAAGTTTTCGTAGCTCTCGTAATGCTTTTGAAGTTACATCAGAAATGTTTTGGGTCCATAATAAAGTAGTACTATTAGGACTATTCGTTGTTGCAATTAACATACAAGCATCTACCAAAGCATTCTCAAAAACAAAACTCCCTAAACGTCCTATTATTTTTGGAGAAATAATTTCTTTCGCATGCTTCCTTATTTCAAGGTGTGAATCAGAATTCAAAATTGCACTTGGCAACAAACATCCAATAATACCGTTTGTTTTTAAACTATTAATCGCCAACCAAAAAAAAGCTGACGCAAGGTTTGGGCTTTTGCTGTATTTATCATCAAGAACGTTCTTAACCGCTAAACGCAATGAAGCATCATTTTTCATAAGCTCCCAGGAGAGAAAAGGAGGATTCATCAGGATAATATCAGCTTTTGGCCATTTATTCTCAAGCAATAGAGAATCGCATTGTTTTAATTCAAAGCTAACTTGTTCTTTATCCCATTCTTTTAATTCAAAATTTAAAATGAATTTTGAAATATCAAGAGCTGATTCAGAAATATCCCAACCAATCAATTTTATTTTTCCAGCATAGTTCATACTCTTGAGTTGACGCAAAATCTCAGTAAGAAACTCTGAAGATCCGGATGCAGGATCAAAAATTGTTAGGGAAGATGGTAAAGTACTATAACAACGTAACGATTCTTCGACAATGGTACGTGACAAATAAGATGGGGTAAAATACGCTCCATATTGTTTAGGATTATATGATTTGTACTTGATAGCAGGAGATGGAAACAATTCCAATTGCGGACTTATATAGGCTTCGAAATGTGCTTCTTCAAATATTCGCCCTGCTGCATGACGGAGGATCAAATTCAAATGAGGCTTTAAATCATCCGTGGGAAATCCTGCTTTTAACTCTTCTAAATATTCTTCCAAATCCATTGAGAAAGTTTTTGGATTAATTCCTTTATCTAAATTTTCTTGATTACTTAAACTTGAAAGTAAATAAAGAAATGCTTTTAAAGCCTCCGCACCATCTGTTTGCTTAAATTGATTTCTGAGTTTTCGAAATATCCTTATAACGAAAGGAACAATTGCATTTTCATAAGAAAAATTTCCTTTTCCCAAATATTCATAAAATCTTGGAAGATTATTTTTTATGACATCAAGCGAAATTTTTTCATGACCGCGCTTAAACCACCTGAAAAGATGCGCGTTGTTCCCATCAAATGCCAAAAAATTATCAACACCTGAAGACCATGCAAAGCTTTTATAATCTGCTTCAGTAAATTTATTATTATAATCAATACAAAAATTATTATGGCTACCGTTCAATAAAACAAATTGCTTTTCATCTGCAACTTGCTTATGAAAAAGAGGAACTCTAAATACTCCAAAATGTTTTACCCAGAAATTTCTATCAAGAAACTCCCCGTTTGTTGGTTCAGCCACAGGTTTATTAGATTAAAATACAGATTTGTCAAATTTACACAGACAGATTGTATTAATAATTAAGATTTGATAAATTCATAATAACAAAGTAATTAACATTTTTCAATTCCATTTTCATGAACAGGACACATCAGATCAAGCTCAAAATAATATCTTTCTTGCTTCCGTGACCATCATTATTTTTTATGGAAAAATAAATCTATTCCAAATAAACGCAGTTGTTTTGATAGTAATACAATCAAAAATTGATTTAACACATTGAAATAAAAGAAGAAAAAAAATTTCATCTTCTGTGTGTCCTCACCAACTATTTCATTTTCTTTTAAAAAGTGAATATACTTCCTTTAAGCGAAAGTAATTTTTCTTTTTGAATTTCTGCAATTGAAAAAGGAATGAAAAATTTACCGGCTTTTTTATTTTTTACAGGTTCAGCACCAAACCATCGTAAGCGCATTTTATATTTTCAGGCAGTTCCTTTTCTACTTCCACATGCAAACCAAGCTGGTGGCTGATGTGAGTAAGATAACCGGTTTCAGGATTCAAATCTTTAAGAACACTAACAGCTTCCTCTAAATTATAATGTGATACATGTTTCTCTTTCCGCAAAGCATTGAGCACAATAATTTTTGAGCCGCGTATTTTTTTCTTTTCTTCTTCCGAAATAAAATTCGCATCTGTGATATAAGTAAAATCACCGATGCGAAAACCGAAAACAGGAATGCGGTAATGCATCACTTCAACAGGAAGAATTTTTATTCCTGCCACTTCAAATTCTTTGTTAGAAATAGTATGGAGATCAATTTCCGGAACGCCCGGGTACTTAAAATCTTCAAACACATAAGGAAACTCGCGCTTCATGGTTTCCTGCACTTTTTCAGAGGCATACACGTCAACTTTCTTTTTGTGCACATAGTTAAACGCCCGGATGTCGTCCATACCCGCAATATGATCTTTGTGCTCATGCGTAAAAACAAGGCCGTCCAGGTGTTTCACATTTGCGCGAAGCATCTGCTGCCTGAAATCAGGACCTGAATCAATAACGATCACTTTGCCTTTGTCTTCAATCATCACGGATGCGCGCAACCGTTTATCCCTGGGGTCCGCAGAACTGCATACTCTGCAGGGGCATGCAATGACAGGCACACCTTGTGAAGTTCCGGTTCCGAGAAAAGTGATTTTCATTTTGAGGACTTCAACTTTGAACTTTGGACATTTTTACTTTTCCACTTTAGAAACTTTCTTTATTTCCTCTTTTGCATCTTCGCTCAATTCTTCTTTTTCATCCAGCTCTTTGAGAATTTCAACAAGCGCATTAATGCGGCTTTCGATGGTTGAGAATTTATTTATTACAATCACCCTTTTAAATTCAAGTATGCAATACCCTGATTTAAAATTTCCTTTTTCATTGCGGATGGTGTAATTATTTTCTTTCAGTAAATCTTCCAGCTTTTGTAAATATTGCGGGGTGTATTTGATCATGCTTAAACTTTTTTTCTTTGCTGCAAAGATGGGAAAAATAGACGGTAGGCAGAGGGCAGATGTCGGAGGTCAGAAGGCGGAGACCGGAAGTCAACAATTCAAAATTCACAATGACCAATGACCAATGACCAATGACCAATAACCAATAACCAATAACCAATGACCAACGACCAATGACCAATGACCAATGACCAATGACCAATAACCAATGACCAATAACCAATGACCAATGACCAATAACCAATAACCAATAACCAATAACCATTGACTGACGATTAATAATTAACAATTAACGGCTGACAATTCAGCCATTTAGCCATTTAACCATTTAACAAAGTCTCAGATTTTTGTTTTTCTTTGCACTCGCAAAAATTCATTGAATGAAAATAGGAGTACCAAAAGAAAACAAGCAGGGAGAAAACCGTGTTGCCATCACTCCTGATGCTGTTAAAAGTTTTGTGAAAGCAGGTTTTGAGGTGGTGGTTGAAACCGGGGCTGGATTAAATTCCTTTTTTCCGGATGAGCAATTCACCTCTGCAGGAGCATCTCTTGCTGATAAAAAAACGGTGTATGCGGCTGATATTGTATGCAAGGTAAATGCGCCTGCTCCGGATGACATTGCATTGCTGAAAAAAGAGGCAGTGCTTATTTCATACATCTGGGCGGTAACAAATCCTGCTACCGTTGAGGCATGTGCGCAGGCAGGCATTTCAGCCTTTGCGGTGGATGCCATTCCCCGTATTTCCCGTGCGCAAAAAATGGATGCGCTCAGTTCACAGGCGAATC
>DATEMK010000500.1:0-25710 GCA_035275625.1 Bacteroidia bacterium | reverse complement strand
AAGTTTTCTCGAATTCAGGCAGCAGGTTTTTATACTGTGTTTTGTTGTTTTTATTCGCCCATTCAGAAAAAGATTTTTCGAATTCTTTTTTCTCACCGGCAGTATTCAGTCGTTTCAATCCTTTTATTTCTCCCTGCCATTTTTTAAATGCATTGCTCAGGCTTTTTCGCTTAGATGAATATTGGATTCTTACCGTGTCAGAAATTTTCATTCCGTCTTCCATAATTTTCAAACGTTCATCGCGGATTTTAATCTTGGTGGGATCCCCTGTTTTTTCTATCAATTCTATGGCATAAGAAGGAAGATATTCCTGTGTTTTTCCCGGAAAACCATAAGCCATCGTAAAGTCGCCCTTCTCAATTCCTTTTAAAGAAATTGTAAAATGATAACGTGGCTTATACGGAACATTTTCTTTGGAGTACGCTGCAGGTTTGTTGTCAGCGCCCGCATAAATTCGGAACATGGAAAAATCTCCGGTGTGACGGGGCCACATCCAATTATCAGTATCAGCTCCGAAATTCCCGATGGATTCTGGTGGAGCTCCCACTAAACGAATATCTTTAAATGTTTCTGTAACAAAAAGAAAAAATTGATTTCCGTTAAAAAACGGTTTCACTTTTCCATCGTAATGTGTGTCCGCAATTGAATTTTTCTCCAGTTTCTCGCTCAGTTCGCGGATTTTTGCATCGCGTTCAATCTCACTCATGGCAGCGGTAAGCTTGCTATTGATCGAATCAGAAACATCAATAATTTGTACAATGAACGTAACAGTCAGATTCGGGCATGGCAATTCCTGTTCCTGTGTCATCGCCCAATAACCATTCCTAAGATAGTCATGATCAACAGAGCTTTGAGCCTGGATGGTACTGTAACCGCAATGATGATTAGTAAGGATTAATCCTTTGTCTGAGATAATTTCTGCCGTGCATCCGCCACCGAATAAAACAACAGCATCCTTCATGCTTGAATTATTCACACTGTATATTTGCTCAACAGGAATTTTCAGTCCCTTTTTGATCATTGCGTCCTCGTTTAGCTGTTTGAGAAAAACAGGAAGCCACATACCTTCATCGGCAAATGAAAATTGTCCCGATAGAATCGGGATGAAAGTTGAAAATTGAAAAAGAAAAAATAATTTAAGCAGAGATTTTCTCATGTTTGAATCGAATAAGTCTGAAAGGAATTAAAAAAACTCTTCTAAAAAGGTAAGTCGTCTTTTGAGCCGCCATCGAAATTTGAATTCAAATCATTGAACGGTTGTGAAATTTCGGCAGGTTCCTGGTTATACTCAGAAGTTTGAGAAGCATTTCCTGCAGCATCAATTTTCCATGCCTTTAGATCTGTGTACCATTTGCCATTGTATTCACGGGATTCAACATCAAAAGAAACTTTGATGGGTGTTCCCTCTTTCAGCGATTTCAATACTTGTGTTTTATCGCCCCACATCGTGAAGCAAACCTTTTTGGGATATTGGTCATGAGGAGTTTCAATAATGAAATTCTGTTTCACCCAATTTCCGTTTTTTCCTGTGCCGGTTTGTTCGGGTTGAACCTGCACTAATTTTCCTGTTAATTCAAGAGCCATGTTTTTTAGTTTTAAATTTTTTTGTAAAAATAGAACTTTCCTTTTTCTATTTTTACCGATCATATAAAAAAAATGGATGAATTCATAAATGCTGCCATTGCGGAAGCCCGAAAAGGATTAGCCGAAGGCGGAATTCCTATCGGATCGGTTCTTGTAAAAGACGGAAAAATTATCGGGAGAGGACATAACCAGCGTGTTCAAAAAGATGATCCGATGACTCATGCTGAAACAGATTGTTTAAGAAACGCAGGAAGAATTGGCAATTACAGAGATTGTATCTTGTACAGTACACTTATGCCTTGTTATATGTGTGCAGGAACGGTTGTGCAATTCAACATTAAAAAAGTGGTGGTAGGAGAAAACAAAACTTTTGCCGGAGCAGAAGAATTTATGAAACAACATGGAGTGGAAGTTATAAACCTTAACAATCCTGAATGCATTGAAATGATGGAAAAATTCATTTGCGAAAAACCGGAATTATGGAATGAGGATATTGGGGAATAATAATTGGTAATTGTCATTGGTCATTGGTAATTGATCATTGTTAATTGTTAATTGTTAATTGTTAATTGTTAATTGGTCATTGGTAATTGGTCATTGGTAATTGGTCATTGGTAATTGATCATTGTTAATTGGTAATTGGTCATTGGTCATTGGTCATTGTTAATGACTAATGGCTAATGCCTGATGACTAATTCCTACCTTTACAGTTAAATTAAAATTACATGGAAACGCTCACATTAAAATATCCCGAAGTAAAAAATTATGTATCGGGAAGATTTATTCCTAACGGAAAAAAATCATTGGAAGTTATAAGTCCGCTTGATGGAAAAGCTATTTCAACAGTCCCGCTTTCTTCAGCAAAAGATCTGGATGAGGCTGTGAAAGCTGCGCAGGCTGCATTTCCTGGATGGAGTGCAACGCCAATTAAAGAAAGGGTTCAGATTTTTTACCGTTATAAAACATTCCTCGAAAAAAATCTGGATGAGCTTGCAACTCTTGTTCACGAAGAGAATGGAAAAACATTTGATGAAGCAAAAGCCGAAGTGGAAAAGAGTATTGAACTTACCGAATTTGCATGTTCATTGCCTCAATTAATTTCAGGGGAATTATTAGAAGTGAGCAAAGGAGTTGAGTGCAGGGTAGAACATAAACCGCTCGGTGTGGTTGCATCCATCGCTCCTTTTAATTTTCCTAACATGGTCCCGCACTGGACTATTCCCAATGCAATTGCGCTGGGAAACTGCATGATTTTAAAACCATCTGAACAGGTTCCTGTTTCTTCCAACCGCATTGCCGAATTATTGAAAGAAGCCGGATTACCTGACGGAGTTTTCAATGTAGTGAATGGTGACCGTGAAATTGTAGAAGCGATTTGCGATCATCCCGGAATTGAAGCAGTGTCTTTTGTCGGGTCAACTAAAGTTGCAAAGATTGTTTACAAACGTGCAACTTCAAATTTGAAAAGATGCCTTGCGTTAGGCGGAGCAAAAAATCATCTTATTGTAATGCCCGATGCGCACCCTGACATGACCGCTTCCAATGTTACGGCTTCGATGAGCGGATGTGCGGGGCAGCGCTGCATGGCTGCGTCCGCAATGGTTGCTGTTGGAAGCATTGATCTGATCATTCAGAAAATTTGTGATGAAGCAAAAAAAATTATTCCCGGAAAAAATTTAGGAAGCGTAATAAGCAGGGAAGCGAAAGAAAGGATTGAACGTTATATCACTGACGCGGAAAAAGCAGGGGCAAAAATTTTGGTGGATGGGAGAAACTGGAAAGTGGAAGGAAATGAAAATGGATTTTATGTCGGACCCACGGTGATTGATTATGTAACTCCTGATATGGCGATTGCAAAAGAAGAAGTGTTCGGCCCTGTTCTTGCCATCATTCGCGCAAAAGATTTGGATGAAGCAATTCATATTGAAAATAGTTCTGACTATGGCAATGCCGCATCGGTCTTTACACAAAGCGGTGGATTAGCACGGCAGGTGATGGAACGTGCAAGTGCAGGAATGATTGGTGTGAATGTGGGTGTTCCTGTTCCGCGCGAACCGTTTTCTTTTGGCGGATGGAATGATAGCAAATTTGGAGTGTGTGATATAACAGGAAAAAGTTCCATTGAGTTCTGGACAAAGCTGAAGAAGACAACTGTGAAGTGGAACCCGGAAGGGAAGACGAATTGGATGAGCTGATTCCATCAACGAATAACGTCCGCCTCAGGCGGATACGAATTAGAACTTGCTGGCGATAAAATATTATTTGAAAATGGATCTCTCAGAATTTATCAGGCAATACGACTTTAAAGGTTCGATTGTGCTTTTGGAAGGAAAGAGAAATGTTGATGAAGCTGATGTCAACCAACTTATTTTATTAGGTGAGATTTTAACAACAAAAACAAAATATATTAAATTCAGAAGCGGGAATGCTGAAGGTTCTGATTTTTATTTTTCATCAGGTGTAATAAAAATTAATGCTGAACGGCTTGAGGTAATAACACCGTATTCAGGACACAGGAAGAAAGAAAATAATGCATACAAAATTTTTCCGCTTGACGAAATAAATTTGTTGCAGGAACCGGAAGTGGTTTATCAATCGAAAACAAATAAGAAGACCGGTAAGTTTATTGATGAATTTGTTGCCGGTAAGAAAAATCATCTGACAATGAAGGCTGCATATATTATTCGTGATACGATTAAAGTGACAGGTACGAGTACTATTAAACCTGCAAACTTTGCTTTGTTTTACGATGATTTAAAAAATCCAAAATCAGGTGGAACGGGGCATACGATGAGTATTTGCGGAATGAACAATGTGGATTATGTTGACCAGGAGACGTGGATGAAATGGTTAAACGAATAATAAAAATTAATAAATAATGGAAGCAGAACTCACTCTTTCTGAAAAAGAAGAAATTTTAAAAAATAACCTGGAGCATACTATTTTTTCCTGGAGCAAACAGTCGGGATTAAATCCTTTAAACATTGAGCGTGCAAAAGGAGTTTACATTTATGACCGCAACGGAAAAAGGTATATTGATTTCTCTTCGCAATTGATGAATGTGAATATCGGTCATGGTCATCCGAAAGTTGCGGAAGCTGTGATGAAACAAATGAATGAAGTCAGCTATGTGCATCCGGGAATGATTACGGAAGCAAGAGGAAAGCTTGGGAAAAAGTTAGCGGAGATTACCCCGGGTTCGCTGAACCGGACTTTTTTTACGAATGGCGGAACGGAAGCGATTGAACATGCAATAAAGCTGGCACGACTGTACACGGGGCGTCATAAAATTATTACGCTTTATCAAAGTTATCACGGGGCAACTTACGGAGCGCTTTCGGCAGGCGGGGACCCGCGCGGGCTGCCGCATGATTCACAAGGCGTGCCGAATATTATTCATGTGGAGAATCCTTATTTCTACCGTTGTCCGTGGAACAGCAAAACTGCTGAGGAATGTGCGGAAAATGCAGCAGCGCATTTGGAACGCGTGGTGAAATACGAGGGTCCGCAATATATTGCTGCTATTTTGCTGGAGGGCGAAAGCGGTTCATCAGGTTGTATTAAATATCCGCCTGGGTATTGGAAAAAAGTAAAAGCAATTGCTGATAAGCATGGAATTCTCACGATTGCTGATGAGGTGATGAGCGGTTTCGGGAGAACAGGAAAATGGTTTGGCGTGGATCATCATGATGTGATTCCTGATATTTTGTGCATGGCAAAGGGAATTACTTCGGGTTATATTCCGCTTGGAGGTTTGATTGTGAAAGAAGAAATCATTAAACATTTTGACAATAAACCGCTGCCAATCGGTTTGACTTATTCGGCTCATGCGGTTGCGTGCGCTGCAGCAAATGCTGTTTTGGAAATTTACGAGGAAGAAAAACTGATTGATAATACAGTGAAGATGGGACGATACATGGAGCAGCAAATTGAAAAGCTGAAGGAAAAACATGCGAGCATCGGTGACTACAGGAATACCGGTTTGCTTGGCTGCATTGAGCTGGTGAAGAACAGGAAAACAAAAGAACCGATGGCTCCTTTTAATGCTACACCCGCTGAGATGGAAATTATGAATAAGGTTGCAGCAAAAATTACTGACCTGGGGATGTTCACCTTTGTGAGATGGAATTATATTTTTACGGCTCCGCCACTTTGTGTTACTGAGGATGAGGTGGATGAAGGAATGGGGATTATTGAGAAGGCGATTGGTGTGGCGGATGAGTATTGTAATTGAAATTAGTTTGAGGTATCGCAATTTGCGATAGCTTTAACTTGAGGTGCCAGTTTGGCTCCTCAAGTTTATCAGGAAAAATAAATAAAAATTGGAGGACGCAATTTGCGTCCTCAAGATTTAATAGAAAACACTTTGGTTAATTGGAGATCACAAATTGTGACCTCCAAAAATATTTGAATTAGATTTGAAAAAACATTTCCATTATGTTTTATTAACCTATGAGCAAACATTTAATTCTTCCTGACGAAATCATTATCAATAAAATTTACCTTATCCGTGGAATGAAGGTAATGATTGACCGTGACCTCGCGGAACTTTATGGAGTTGAAACTAAGGCTTTAAAACAAGCAGTTAAAAGAAATCTTGAAAGATTTCCTGAAGATTTTATGTTTGAAATGTCTGCAGAAGAGTTTGAGAATTGGAGGTCACAAATTGTGACCTCCAATTTTTCCGATAAGATGGGTTTACGATACCCTCCATTTTGTTTTACCGAACAAGGTGTTGCCATGCTTTCAAGTGTGCTCAACAGCAAGCAGGCAATTGAAGTAAACATACGCATCATTCGCATCTTTACAAAAATGCGTGAAGTGCTTTCAACACATAAAGATATTTTATTAAAGCTTGAACAATTGGAAAGAAAAGTTAATAAGCATGATGGAGATATTCAACGGATATTTGAAGCGCTGAAACAATTGCTGAATCCAAAATTGCCTCCGAGAAAACCTGTAGGATTTAAAATAAAAGGGAAAAAGTGAAGTCGGAGAAATAATTTATTGGAAGAGCCAAATTGGCGCCTCCAATTTAAAAACACCTTATGAATGATGCTTCATTAAAAAATTCCACTTCCCTCTACAGCGAAGACCTTGCTGCAATTCCGCAGGAGAAGCGCACATGGAACACATGGAACTACGCTGCACTATGGATCAGTATGAGCTTATGCATTCCGACTTACATGCTTGCAAGCTCTTTAATAGAAGGCGGAATGAATTGGTGGCAGGCGATTCTTACTATTTTTCTTGGTAACACTATTGTTTTAATCCCGATGATATTAAACGGACATGCAGGAGCAAAATACGGAATTCCATTTCCTGTACTTGCGCGTGCAAGTTTCGGTGTGCGGGGCGCAAACATTCCTGCAATGCTTCGTGCAATTGTCGCCTGCGGCTGGTTTGGCATTCAAACATGGATTGGCGGATTTGCATTGTATCAAATGTTCAAGCTATGGTTTCCGTCATTGGAAAACCTTCCGCAAATTTTTCCTGCATCATTTGGGTTGCAAACCGGACCGGCAATAACTTTTTTTCTTTTCTGGCTGTTGAATATGTATGTGGTTTATCTCGGTGTTGACAGCATTAAAAAATTACTGGTGTTCAAAGCATTTTTTCTTCCGCTTGCTGCACTGGCACTTTTATTCTGGGCTATAGATGCCGGAAATGGATTGGGACCCATTCTTGCACAACCATCAAAATTTTCATCCAACTCTGAATTCTGGAATTTCTTTTTTCCGGGGTTAACCGGAATGGTTGGATTTTGGGCAACACTTTCGTTAAACATTCCTGACTTTACACGTTATGCTATTTCACAAAAAGCGCAAATAAGGGGACAGGCAATCGGCCTTCCGCCATCCATGACCTTGTTTGCATTTATTGGTGTCGTGGTAACATCCGCCACCTTTATTATTTATGGAGAAACCATCTGGGATCCTATTGTGCTTGCGGGAAAGTTTCAGGGAAAGTTTTTGGTGAGCTTCGCCATGATTGCTGTTGCCATATCCACGCTTGCAACAAACATTGCAGCAAACATTGTAAGCCCTGCCAACGATTTTGCAAACCTGGCTCCGTCAAAAATAAATTTCAGAATGGGCGGATTTATCACAGGAGTAATTGGTGTTTTAATTTTCCCGTGGAAACTAATTGCGGATCCAAACGGATATATTTTCACATGGCTGATTGCATATTCAAGCCTGCTTGGACCCGTAGGAGGAATTATGATTGCAGATTATTTTTTTGTAAGAAAGAAAAATCTCGCTGTGAATGATCTGTATTCATTGAATGGAAAATATACTTACAAAAATGGATTTAACCGGAATGCAATCATTGCATTGCTGCTTGGAATTATTCCAAACGTTCCCGGATTTTTAACAACCATTAAAGTAATGGATGCCGGAACGGTTTATCCATGGATTGCTCATCTTTATAATTATGCATGGTTTGTTGGGTTCGCTGTGTCATTTTTTGTTTATTTGTTGCTGATGAAAAAGACAACAGCTAATCAGAGAAAGTTACAGAATAACTTAATAACTTAGTAACCTGTTTATAAATCAAAATGTCGTTGCTTATAAAAAACGGAAGAATCATTACAGCATCGGAAGATTACGTTGCAGATATTTTTATTGAAGGCGAAACCATTTCTGTCATCGGAAAAAATCTTTCGATGGAGGCAAATGAAACAATTGACGCATCAGGGAAATTAATTTTCCCCGGAGGCATTGACCCGCATGTTCATCTCGACATGCCATTCATGGGAACATTTTCGAGCGACAATTACGAAACAGGAACTCTTGCTGCTTTGCATGGCGGAACAACCATGGTGATTGATTTTATACTTCAAACGCAGGGCAAACCATTGCGCCATGCATTAGAGCAATGGCAAGGCAGAAGTAATGCAAATTGTTATGGCGATTATTCTTTTCACATGGCAGTGACAGATTTTAATGATGAAACAAAAAAAGAAGTTGCTGAAATAGTGGAAAAAGAAGGAATCACTTCTTTTAAAACTTTTATGGCTTACAAAGGAGCGCTGATGATTGACGACAGGCAAATGGTTGGGCTGATGCAGGAAGTAAAAAAATGCGGGGGCATAGTGACTGTACATGCAACGAATGGCGATATGATTGATTTTTTAATTGCAAAACATCGTGCCGAAGGAAAACTTTCCCCCCTTTATCATTATTTATCGCAACCTGAAATCACAGAAGCCGAAGCAACCGGACGATTTGCAGACATGGCGAATTATACGGGAGTTCCAGCTTACGTTGTACATATGACTTGTGAAGGTGCGCTTAATCATGTGAGGGATGTTGAAAAAAGAAATCAAAAAGTTTTTGCTGAAACATGTATTCAATATTTGATTTTGGATGCCTCGTTGTATGAAAAAGATTTTGACGGAGCCAAGTGGGTAATGAGTCCGCCATTAAGACAAAAAAAAGACCAGGAAACTTTGTGGGCCGGAATTAACCAGGGAACTGTGCAGGTTGTTGCAACGGATCATTGTCCTTTCAAATGGGAACAGAAAAAAATGGGTGAAAAAGATTTTTCAAAAATCCCGAATGGCCATCCTGCTATTGAACATCGAATGGAATTACTTTTTAGTGAAGGAGTAAACAAAGGAAAAATTTCTTTGAACAAGTTTGTGGAAGTGAGTTCAACCAATGCTGCAAAAATTTTCGGAATGTTTCCAAAAAAAGGTTGCATTGCAGTCGGAAGTGATGCCGACTTAGTTATTTTTGACGCAGGCAAAGAACACACCGTATCTTCAAAAACCCATCACATGAATGTGGATTACTCAGCTTATGAAGGTTGGAAGTTAAAAGGCAAATGCAAAACGACAATTCTCAGGGGAAAGGTTGCTGTTGATAAGGGAGAAGTGAAAATTAAAAAAGGATATGGGCAGTTTGTGAAAAGAAGTAAAGTTTCAGGAATAATATAGCCACGAATTTCTCTAATTAACACAAATTCAATTGGTGAAAATTAGTGTAATTGGTGGCAAAACAAATTTAATATGAGAAAAATAAAATCGGGATTAATTCAAATGTCATTGCCAAAAACGGAAGGCGAAGGGAGTATCCGTGAGATTGTAGATGCAATGGTCCAAAAACATATTCCTTTTATTGAAGAAGCCGGAAGGAAAGGTGTACAAATTCTTTGTTTGCAGGAAATTTTTAATACTCCATATTTCTGCCCGGGACAAGACAAGAAATGGTATGAGAGTGCTGAAACAGTTCCCGGTCCTACTGTGGAACTCATGCAATCTTATGCTGCAAAACACAATATGGTTATCATCGTTCCCATCTATGAAAAGGAACAGGCAGGCGTTTTGTACAACACGGCTGCGGTAATTGATGCTGATGGAAAATATATAGGAAAGTACAGGAAGAATCATATTCCGCATACATCGGGATTCTGGGAAAAATTTTTTTTCAAGCCGGGAAATCTTGGCTACCCGGTGTTTCAGACACGTTATGCAAAAGTGGGAGTTTACATTTGTTATGACCGCCACTTTCCGGATGGCGCACGAATACTTGGTTTGAACGGAGCGGAAATTGTTTATAATCCTTCTGCCACTGTTGCAGGATTATCACAATATTTATGGAAATTAGAACAACCGGCACATGCTGCTGCTAACGGATATTTCATGGGATGCATAAATCGTGTGGGTGAAGAAAAGCCCTGGAACCTCGGAAAATTTTATGGCTCCTCTTATTTCGTTGATCCGCGCGGACAAATCTTCTCACAGGCATCAGAAGATAAAGACGAATTGCTTGTTGCAGAATTTGACCTGGATATGATTGAAGAAGTACGTTCGGTTTGGCAGTTTTTCAGAGACAGAAGACCGGAAACTTATGGTAAGTTGGTTGAGTTGTAAAAAAAATGCCACTAATTACACGAATTTGCACTAATTGAATTCGTGTTAATTAGTGTAATTCGTGGCTAAAAAAATAATATGGCAGAATTTAAACCCCCACAATCTGAACAGGAGTTTGAAGAAAATTTTTCTCAGATCAAACCGCTGATGAATGAAACAGAAGCGTATTATGAAAGCTCGCGTTGTTTGTTCTGTTATGATGCTCCATGCGTGAATGCCTGTCCAACGGGAATTGACATTCCGCTTTTTATCCGGCAGATAAATTCAAAAAATGATCTGGGTGCAGCAAAAACAATTTACAATTCAAATTATTTTGGATACGCCTGCGGCAAAGTTTGCCCCACAGAAGTTTTGTGTGAAGGCGCATGTGTTTACAATCACCAGGATGTAAAACCGATTGAGATCGGAAGATTGCAAAGTTTTGCAACAGGAAAAGCCATCAGTAAAAACAAAAAATTTTATTCCGCAGGAAAATCAAATGGGAAAAAAGTTGCGGTAATTGGAGCCGGTCCTGCAGGAATTGGCTGTGCCTGTGAATTGCGTTTGCAGGGATTTGACGTAGATGTTTTTGAAGCAAAAGAAAAACCCTCCGGTTTGACGGTTTATGGAGTGGCTCCGTATAAAATCACTAATGAAGAAGCATTGGATGAAATGGGATATTTAGAAAAACAATTCGGATATAAAGTTTATTACAATAAATCCATTTCAACAAAAGAAGATTTAAACAAACTCGAAAAAAATTACGATGCAATTTTTATAGGTATTGGTTTAGGGAAAACATCTGATTTGAAAATTAAAGGAGAAGATTTGGAAAATGTTTTTGGAGCAACTGAGTTCATTGAAAAATTGCGTATGAATCATCATCGAATTTCTGTTCCTGAAAAAGTTGTTGTGCTCGGTGGTGGTAATACAGCCATGGATGCGGCCAGCGAAACTGCACGGATGGGCGCACAGGTAATTCTTGCCTATCGCAGAAGTAAGGAAGAAATGCCGGCTTACAATTTTGAATATGAATTGGCAAAAAGTGTGGGAGTTACAGGAGTGTTTAATGTTTCACCCGTTGAAATTTTAGGGAATGGAAAAGTTTCAGGAATTAAATTGAAATCAAAGGATGGAACTGAATCAGTTATTGAATGTGATTGGGTGATTAAAGCAACTGGCCAATCTAAACAAACCGAATTTTTAAAATTAATTGACGGATTAAAGTTTGATGATAAAGGAAAAATTTCTGTAAACGAAAATTTTCAAACTTCAGGCAAAAAGTATTTCGCGGCAGGAGATGCAGTGAGTGGCGGACAAGAAGTAGTGAATGCTGTTGCCGATGGAAAGAAAGCAGCCAAAGCAATCATTAAATTAATGCAATGATTCAAATTGCCATTGTTGAAGATGACAAAGAAATACTTCAATCGCTTTTAAATTTATTAAAGGCAGATAACGAGATTACCGTAACAAAAACATTTTCAAATGCAGAAACTTTTATTGCTGCTTTTACGGACTTAAATGTGGATGTGGTTCTGATGGATATTGGCTTGCCGGGTAAAAACGGAATCCAGGCAGTTGCAGAATTAAAACCTAAACGCCCGAAAGTGCAGTACATTATGTGTACCATTTATGATGATGAGGAGAAAATTTTTAACGCACTTTGTGTTGGTGCCACCGGGTATATGTTAAAAAATTCATCGGTAGCTGAAATTTCGGATGCCATAAAAACGGTTTATAACGGAGGTTCCATGATGTCGGCATCTATCGCACGAAAGGTGGTGCAATCGTTTCAGTCGCGCAAAGTTCAATCCAATGAAATAGAAAATTTAACAGCGCGCCAGTGGGATATTTTAAATTACCTCGACCAGGGATATCGCTACAAAGAAATTGCGGATAAGATGAACCTGTCTTTTGAAACAATCAGAACTTATTGCCGGAATATATATGATGTATTGCAGGTTCATTCAAGAACTGATGCATTGAACAAAGTGTTTCCCAAAAAGTGAGTTTGTGTTTTATATTTTAATCCACAATTGTGGACATTGTCCTTCAATTTTAATTGTCCTGCTTTGCGTTAAATTTCTGACTTATGAATATGAGAAAAACAAAATGTTGCTTTCATCTTATTGCATTCACAATTTTAGTTTTCATAAAGCATGAGTGCTTGTTTGCCCAGACAAACGAAATAGACAGTATTAAAAAAATTATTTCGGCAGGTAAAGCAGATACTATTCTTGCCAACAGGTATATTTATCTGTCGGAATTAGAAAAAAAGAAACGGCTTTTAGATGAATCAATAAGTCATGCAGATGAAGCTATTTCGCTTTCGGATAAATTAAGTTTCGAAAATGGGAGAGTTAATGGACGCATTGCCCGTGCTAACTCGTTAATTTTTGCTTCAAGAATTCCGGAAGCTACCACAACTATGAATGAGGCTATAGATATAGCAAAAGCTAACAAGGATTACATGGGTTTAGGAAACAGTTATAATATTCTTGCAAAGATTTATGCGAATACCGGTAATCTCGACAGCATAGAAATTGCCGGTGAGCTGGCAATAAAAGCTGCTGCCGTCTCAAAAGATAATTTTGTTGTGACAAAAGCATTAAATTTTATCGGGCTTGCCCAAAACGGTAAGGGAGATTATTCAAAGGCTGTTGAAACATTGCTTAAATGTTTGAAACTTTGTGAACAAATAAATGATTCTCTGACTAAAGGAAGCTGCCTCGGCAATATTGCAAATGTGTATTCCTCTATGAAGAATAACAGGGAAGCGCTGAAGTATTTTTTTTTGAGCCTGGAACAAAAAAAACATAATATGCTTTTCCGGGAAGTGGCAATCTCTTATTCAAATATAGGACGTGCTTACAGGGGCCTGGAAGAATTAGATTCGGCTAAATACTATTCTCACCAGGCGTATGCGATAGCAAGCGAACTGAATGAGAATTTTTTGTTAGGCACCATAGCGAATAATCTTGCCGATGTTTTTGAAGCAGAAAATAATCTTGACTCATCGCTTTATTACAATAAAATAAGTTTTGAAAAGAATACCTTGCTGAAAAATCAAACAAACATAATTTTAAATTTAAACCAGACAGGCGCTCTTTATATGAAGATGGCAAAGGCAAAAAATGATATTTCATTTTATCGTAAAGCTATAAATAAGTTTAATGAAGCATTACAGATAGCGCAGGAGATCAAAGATAAAGAGGCGATAGTAAGAGGATACAGGATGATTTCAATGGCGAATGAAGGGCTGAATCAATTTGAGGAAAGCGTAAAATATTTGAATTTATCCTATAACCTAAATGACTCCATTAAGAATAATAAATTTTCTGAGCAAATAGCAGAAATGCAAACCAAATATGAAACTGAAAAAAAGGAAAATGAAATAGCTAAGCTTAATTCTGAAAAATTATTAGATGCGGAAAAAATTGCCCGGCAGAAAACATTGAACTATTCATTGCTGGCCATCGCAGGATTAATTTTAGTCTCAGGATTTTTAATTTTCAGAAATGTGCAGAAAAAGAGAACGGCAGAAAAACAAATTGCAATTCTTGAAAAACAAAATGCAATCGAAAGCATGCGGGGAAAAATTGCCAGTGATGTGCACGATGATATGGGAGCTAACCTTACGAAATTGGGACTAAATGCTCAGCAGCTTTTAATCAATGCAAATGTGCCCGAGAAGGAAAAACAAATGCTTGAAAAAATTTCTGCACAATCGAAAGATGTGATAACAGGAATGCGTGAAATTATTTGGGCAAGCAACCCTGCAAATGATAATTTAAAAAGCATGTTGGGTTTTATGCGCCAATACATTGACCGCTTTTTTGACGGCACTAATATACGTCCTGTTGTAAACTTTCCGCATGATGTTGGAGAGGTCACATTGCATCCCGAAGTACGAAGAAATTTATTTTTGATTTTGAAAGAGTCTTTACACAATGCCGTAAAATATTCTGGCAGCGATAAAATTGATATTGATTTCAGCAATGAGAATGAAAACTTTAATTTGAATATTAAAGATTATGGTAAAGGCATGGATGATAAACCTAAAGATGATTTCAGCAATGGTTTACGCAATATGCAAATGCGTGCTGAACAAATACAATCGCTTTTTAAATTGATTACCGCTCCGGGTAAAGGTGTTCAAATTGCCGTGGAGGGAAAACTTTATTGAAATCGGAGGTAGGAAGTCAGAGGTCGGAGGTCGGATTGAATGTCCCTCCACATCTGACCTCAGTTTCTCAATTTCCGACTTCTGACTTCTGACCTCTCACTTCCAGTTCTGATGCAATTTATAAATCTTGCTCCCCAGAAGGTCGTATTCATTTGCGAAGTTTTGAAATGCTTCATTTGTAATGTAATGGCAATCAAGACAAGAAATCAACCACGATTTTGTTTCTTCCAATGAACCAAGCGCATCCACAAGATGTCTTTTGAATACATCAGTATAAATTCTTTTCCCCCAACCCTCTGCAATATTTGCTTTGATGGAGCGGCTTGACCTCCTGATTTGATCAGTCAAAGAATATTTTTCTTCTATTGGAAATTTTTTGTCAACTCAAATATTTCCAATTCAAGTTTTCTTGCTATCTGGTAAACTTCCAAATCCTGAAAAGTTTTTATCGGGGGCATCGCAGGTGTTTTTCAGAGATGTTTGTAAAAGCAAAAGTATAGTTTCTCAATATGATGGCGAAGTTGAGGTCAGAAGTCCGAAGTCGGCAGTCTGACATCTGACATCTGATTTCGTTCTTTTCCCCACAAATGTGGATTGCACACCCTATTCCCACGTTGCAGTTTTGCAGCGTCAAATTAAAAAAAGTCAAACTATCAAAAATTAAAAAAAATGAAAAAGAACATTTTACTTATCGCATTTGTATGTATAAGCATAATGGCAAATGCACAATGGCAACTAACAGGAAATGCAGGAACAAATCCTGCAACAGACTTTGTGGGAACTACAGATGGCGCTCCTTTAACTTTCAGAATCCTGGGCAACCAGGCAGGCAAACTATCTTTTCCGCTTACTTCATTTGGTGCCAATAGTGGTCTGAATATAACTACCGGTATTAGCAACAGCTTCTATGGAGTGGCAAGTGGTCAAAGTACCAGTTCAGGATCAAACAATTGTTTTTTTGGTGATGATGCCGGTAATTTAAACACAACCGGTGGTTCCAATAATTATTTTGGAAAAAGTGCCGGAAGGTCAAATGTAACAGGAATTTCCAATTGTTTTTTCGGATCAAGTGCGGGTCTGAACAATACAGCCAGCAATAATTCCTTTTTTGGCCATATTTCAGGAGCAAACAATACTACCGGTGCTTTTAATTCCTTTTTTGGTGTTTCAAGTGGCTTTCTCAATACCACAGGAAATAGCAATTCCTTTTTTGGAGCCAACTCAGGCACTTCAAATACTTCCGGAATAGAGAACGTTTTTTTTGGTTTTCAGGCAGGTCAAAATTCCAGTACCGGAATTTCAAATTCCGCTATAGGTTCGAGAGCGGGAAATAATAATACTACCGGCAGCCTGAATACTTTTATTGGTAGTTCTGCCGATTGTTCAACCGGAAATTTGCTGAACGCAACAGCTATAGGTGCAGGTGCTATAGTAAGTGCAAGTAACAGCATGGTGTTGGGCAACAATGCAAATGTTGGTATTGGTATTTCAGCGCCATTAGATAAATTACATGTTGTTGGTAACATACGAATGGTAGATGGTAACCAGGCGGCTGGAAAAGTTTTAACCAGCGACTTAAACGGAAAAGCTACGTGGCAGGTCATTCCTCCTTCAACTCCAACCGGAACTGCTAATGGCGATTTAACCGGAACATATCCCAACCCTGTTGTTGATGGTTTGCAAGGTGTTGCTGTTTCCTCAACAGCACCAACTTCAGGACAGGTATTAACTTATAACGGAACACAATGGAATGCTGCTGCACCGGCAAGTGTATCACCAATTGGAACAGCTAATGGCGACTTAACCGGAACATATCCTAACCCAACTGTTGATGGTTTGCAAGGTGTATCTGTTTCTCCGACTGCGCCCGCAGCAGGTCAGGTTTTACAATACAATGGCGCAACATGGACCCCAGCATCCTTACCAACTGAATCTAACGATTGGAAATTAAATGGAAATACCGGTACATCAGGCTCGACAAATTTCATAGGGACAAAAGACAATGCGACATTATCTTTCAGGGTTAATGATACGCTTGCAGGAAATATCAATCAAAGCTTCAGAAACGTATTCCTGGGCTATAAAGCAGGGCTTGCAATAACAGTGGGCAACGGGAATACTTTTATAGGAGACCGTTCGGGGATGAATAGTACGGGCATTAACAATACTTTTATGGGCCGGGAATCGGGAACTCTGAATACATCAGGTGTTCAGAGTGTTTACATCGGGGCATTTGCCGGAGCTTCCAACACCACCGGTAACCAAAATGCTTATTTCGGATTTAATTCCGGAAAAGCATCAAACGGGAACTCCAATACTTTCCTGGGGGAAAGTGCAGCCATTGCTCATACGTCAGGAGATAATAATGTTATGGTGGGGAAGAGTGCAGCCGGTGCTCTTACAACAGGAAATGACAACGTTATTATCGGAAGTTTCGCAGCAAGCTCTCTCACTTCGGGTTCTTCCAATGTGGTAATCGGGGAAGGAACTCTGACCGGGTCTTCCCGCACTAACGGAATTGTTATTGGTAACGGAGCTGTTGTTACACTGGATAATTGTGCTGTAATCGGGAATTCTTCAGTTACAAAAATTGGCATTGGAAAAACTCCGACTTCAGCCAATATTCTTGAATTCCAGGTTACCACTGCTAAACTCACCACAGGTGGTGTATGGACTAATGCATCAGACAGAAAATTAAAAGACAACATCACACAATTAGACAAAAGAGAAATTCTCGAAAAAATAAATAACCTTGAAGTTGCACGCTGGCATTATAAAGCGGATAAGGAAATGAAAACCTATATTGGTCCCTTTGCAAAAGATTTTTATGCAGCGTTTAAAACAGGTGATGACAGCACCATCTCTACCATTGATCCGGCTGGTGTTGCACTTATAGGAATACAACAACTAAGTTTGGAAAATAAAGAATTACACAATCAAATTGATGTCCTTACGAATGAATTAAATGAAATCAAAAAATTAATGACAGAGAATTATTCAAAAAATTCCAGGACAGTTGAATTACAAAACGAGATTGTAGAAAGCCTGTTAGGCAATGCAATTCCTAACCCGGCAAGTTCAGCGTCAACAATTAAATATAGAATTGAACAACCTTTCACACATGGAATTATTGTGATAGTTAATAACAGCGGTGCAGTCATTAAAATAATTTCACTAAAAGAAAATTCGGGAGAAATAGTTTTGAATGTGCAATCTTTAAAACAAGGAATTTATACGTATAGTTTAATTGTGGATGATGTGAGAATTGATACAAAACAATTTTCAGTGTTAAGATAGTTTTGGTTACCTGAGGTGGATTACCCGTAACGATAATATAATCGTTGCGGGTTTTTCTTTTCTCCACAAATGTGGATTGCACAGGTTTTGGGCAGTCAGCAATTTTGTTGCATAAAAATGAGTGTAACCATGCCTTCGCATAGCTTCGGCAGGCAGGCAATAAAAATCAAAAACAAAATGTTGAACACAATGAAAAACTCAAAACAAAACGTGTCCCGATGGTTATCGGGATTTTCGGGAAAAAAACTAATCTGCACAATCGCAATCATGCTTGCATTTACATGGATAAAATTAAATGCACAAACCAATACCTTCCCTGCAACAGGAAGTGCGGGAGCAGGCACAACCACTCCTAACGCATCGGCATTGCTCGAAGTAAAAAGCACCACAAAAGGAATGCTCACTCCGCGCATGACCAAAGCACAGCGCGATCTCATTGCATCACCCGCAACAGGTTTATTAATATTCCAGACAAACAGCACACCGGGTTTTTATTTTTTTGACGGCAGCGTGTGGAAAGCAATTTCATCCACAAGCTTTCCGAATAAAACATTGAGCAACCTCACAGGTCCTACCAAAATAAATACTGAATTAATTCCCGATACAAATGGAACTATTGATCTGGGCACTGAAACCATTGCATGGAAAGATCTTTACCTGAGCGGAAGAATTTTTTTAGATGGAGAGCCGTTTATTGATAATACGGGGGGAAATACTTTTGTAGGCATTTCAGCCGGACACTCAACTTCAGCAGCAAATAACACATTTGTGGGTAACAGTTCGGGCGCTGCTAATACAACAGGTTCAGAAAATGCATTCTTCGGAGCTATTGCTGGTCAGGTAAATACTACAGGAGCTGCAAATTCTTTTTTTGGTGCCGGTGCCGGTGATGTAAATACAACAGGGTCATTAAATGCTTTCTTTGGAGTAAATGCCGGGGGTCAAAATACAACTGCAAGCAATAATGCTTTCTTCGGTGGATCAGCCGGCAATCTAAACACTGCCAGCGATAATTCTTTCTTCGGAGCCTTAGCAGGCGAATCAAACACCACAGGAACCGCAAATGCTTTTTTCGGTGTCTTTGCCGGCAGGTTAAACACTGCCAGTTCCAATTCATTTTTTGGCGCAGGTGCAGGAGGCGGAAATACTACAGGATCATCCAATTGTTTTTTCGGAAAAGAAACAGGTGGTTCCAATAATATAGGAAGCAGCAATTCTTACTTTGGATCAAATGCAGGATCAAACAGCCCCGCAGGTTCTGACAATGTTTTTATCGGGCAAAGTGCCGGGTTTGTAAACAATGCTAACCAGAACACTTTTGTCGGATCTCGTTCAGGCGATGCAAATACAACGGGAAACAGGAATGCATTCTTCGGAAAAGATGCGGGCGGAGCCAATACTACTGCCAGTGATAATTCATTTTTTGGGCATTTTTCAGGTGCTGCAAATACAACAGGAAATAACAATTCCTTTTTTGGCTCTGCTGCAGGTGATGAAAATACGATCGGGAATCAAAATGCTTTTTTCGGATCAAATTCAGGCGGAAAAAATAACACAGGGAGCAGTAATTCATTCTTCGGAGATAGTTCAGGCAGGGCGAATACAATAGGCGCACGAAATTCTTTTTTCGGAAAAAGTGCGGGAGCCGCCAACACGGTTGCAACTGATAATTCATTCTTTGGCGCAAATGCAGGAGATGCAAATACAACAGGAATATCAAATTCTTTTTTCGGAGCAAATGCAGGAACCGCCAATACGCAAGCCAGCAACAATTCGTTCTTCGGGTTCAATTCAGGTGATCACACTACAACCGGGATATTCAATGCGTTCTTCGGTGCGGCTGCAGGAACATTTAATATAAATGGCAATCGCAATGCTTTCTTTGGAGCCGGTGCAGGCATTGCAAATACAGTTAGTGACAATTCCTTCTTTGGCTCTTCTGCCGGTGAAGCAACCACCATCGGCCCCGAAAATTGTTTTTTCGGAAAAGATGCAGGACTGGATAATGTAAACGGTACAGGTGATGTTGCTGTTGGTTTCCAGGCAGGGAAATTCCGTACCGGAAATTCTTTTTGCACTTTTGTTGGTTACAATTCCGATAATATTACTTCAACAAATTTTTCAAATGCCAATGCATTCGGACACCTTTCACGTGTAGACGGTTTTAACCAGGTGAGAATCGGTAATACAAGTGTGGGAAGCATAGGAGGGTTTGTAGCATTTACTAATTTATCAGACGGTCGGTATAAAAAGAATGTAAAACAAAATGTTCCGGGACTTGAATTTATCAACAAGCTGAACCCGGTTACTTATACAATGGATGTAAAAGGGCTGCAAACTTTCCTGCACGAAAACGATAACCTCAATGAAAATGTTAAAGCAATCAATTTAAAAGCCGCAGAAGACAAAGAAAAAATTGTTTACTCCGGTTTTATTGCCCAGGAAGTAGAAGCAGCAGCAAAGGAATTGAATTATGATTTCTCCGGTGTGGATAAACCGCAAAACGATGAGGCGTTATATGGTTTGCGCTATTCAGAATTTACGGTGCCATTGGTAAAAGCTGTGCAGGAACTTTCGAAAGAGAATGATGAATTGAAAGCAGAAATTGAAAACCTGAAATCGGAAGTCAGAAGTCAGAAGTCAGAAGTTGGAAGCCGTTCAACTGATCTCCGACCTCCGATCTCCGACCTCCTTTTCCAGAATCAACCCAATCCGTTTTCGGAAAAAACAATTGTCCGCTGCGAAGTGAATACAGATTTTTCATCGGCAAAAATTGTCATCCGTAACCTCGATGGAGCAGTAATGATGGAGCAAATTATTTCAGCAAGAGGAAAAAATGAAATGGAAGTAAATGCACGCTCACTTTCAGTAGGAACTTATACTTATACGCTTGAAATAAATAATGTGAGTGTTGATACTAAATTGATGGTTATAACGAAATAATATTAAGAGGCTTTTATTTTAAAACCGACCCTCCTTACGAGGGACGGTTTTTTTATTTTCATTTTCAAACCGAAAATCATAACCAGGAGATAAAAACCTTTCGCAAAAAGAAATTGTATTTTTACGGGATGTTATTTAATGGTCAAAACTGCGAGGGCCGAAAGAGATAATTAAAAAATGAAGGAAGAAAGTAAAATAAAGATTTATAAAACAAAGGATAACAACACACAAGTTGAAGTTCGGTTTGAGGAGGAAACAGTTTGGAAATTCCGAACAGTTCAAGCTCAATATTAGTTGGCAGAAATATTAACTACCGGGTTTTTCCCGGTAGTTCAAACAATGAACTTCATTTATTTACACCACAGTTGATAGCAAACGGACGTAACTCAATTTAAAAATAATTTTTGAAATACAAAAATAAAGGCAAATCATGAGTGAACTTATTATCTATTCAAATGCCGAAAATCAAATTAATGTTGAGGTTACATTTGAAAATGAGACTTTTTGGTTATCACTTAACCAGATTTCTACATTATTTGAAAGAGATAAGTCTGTTATTTCCCGTCACTTGAATAACATATATAAAGAGCATGAATTAGACAAAGGAGCAACTGTTGCAAAAAATGCAACAGTTCAAAATGAAGCCGGAAGAGAAGTAATTCGTCAAATAGAGTATTATAACCTAGACGCAATACTGTCCGTTGGTTACCGGGTAAACTCCAAACGCGGCACCCAATTCCGTCAGTGGGCTACGCAACGATTGAAAGAATATTTAGTTCAAGGATATACCATCAATCAAAAACGACTTGAGCAAGTTCAGAACAATTTGAATGAATTGGAAAACACTATAAAATTTATCCGCGATAAAACAGAATCAACCGAACTTTCTTTAACCGAAGCAAAAGGATTGATAGATGTAATTCCCAATTACACTCGTTCACTTGTTGTATTGAGCCGATATGACTCTCAAACTTTAGAAGCAGAGCAGCTCAATAAAAATATTACTTACGAAATAAGTTATGATGAAGCTAATGGCACCATTAAAAAACTTCGGGATGTCTTAATGGAAAAGAAAGAAGCATCCGAGCTTTTCGGAAATCAGAAAGACGAAAGCTTTAAAGGAATACTCGGTAATATTGTCCAAACATTTGGCGGAGAATATTTATATGCAAGCATTGAAGAACAGGCAGCGCACCTATTATATTTTGTAATCAAGAACCATCCGTTCAGTGATGGTAACAAACGCATCGGTGCATTTTTGTTTGTTTGGTTCCTCGATAAAAATAAACATCTTGTAACTCCGAATGGGAAAGTAAAAATTAATGACAATGCCTTGGTTGCACTTGCACTCCTTGTGGCGCAAAGCAATCCTGATGACAAAGAGTTGATGATAAAACTGATTGTAAATTTGATTAACAAACAATAATCAATGAAAAATAAAATTTAGCATTTTAAAAATAATCAATATGGCAAATCTTCAGACAAATTTCGCTGGAATAAAATCACCCAATCCTTTTTGGCTGGCAAGCGCACCGCCAACTAACAGCGGCTACCAGGTAATGAAAGCATTTGATGCAGGATGGGGAGGTGCAGTTTGGAAAACATTAGGAGTTCCGGTTGTGAATGTTTCATCACGATATGGTTCGGTAAATTATCGCGACACGCGAATGATGGGTTTCAACAACATTGAATTGATTACAGACAGGCCTCTGAAAGATAATTTACGCGAGATTGAAGAAGTAAAAAAACGGTTTCCGAATCATGCGGTGATCGCGTCCCTGATGGTGGAAACAAGAGAAGAATGGCACCAGATCATGAAAGATGTTACCAACGCTGGCGCTGATGGAGTTGAATTAAATTTCGGTTGCCCGCATGGAATGTGTGAACGCGGAATGGGAAGCGCAGTAGGGCAGGAACCCAAAGTTTTAAAAACAATTGTTAGCTGGGTAAAGGAAGTTGCAAAAATTCCTGTTATCGTAAAACTAACTCCCAATATTTCTGACATCACACGTCCTGCCGTTGCAGCCGTTGAAGGTGGCGGTGATGCAATTTCTCTTATCAATACAATTCAAAGTATTGTCGGGGTTGATATAGATAATTTTGTTCCATATCCTGTTGTTGATGGCAAAAGCACCAATGGAGGTTATTGCGGACCGGCAGTAAAACCCATTGCCATGAACATGCTGAAAAATTGTGCACAGCATCCACAGGTTAAAATCCCGATTTCAGGGATTGGCGGGGTAGAGAACTGGAGAGATGCAGTTGAATTTATTTTACTCGGTGCAGCAAGCGTGCAGGTTTGCACGGCAGTGATGCATTATGGATTTGGAATTATTCGTGAAATGATTGTCGGGTTAGAACAATACATGGATGAAAAAGGATTTGCCACGATTGAAGAATTTCGCGGAAAGGCTTTGGGAAATATTTTGCATTGGGAAGATCTGAACCTGAAATATAAAATTGTTGCTGACATTAACGAAGACAAATGTATCGGCTGCCAGTTATGTTACACTGCCTGTGAAGATGGCGCACACCAGGCAATAGGATTAAGCGATGATATCTTAAATCGTAAACCGCATATCATTGAAGAAAATTGTGTGGGATGTAATTTGTGTTCTCTTGTTTGCCCTGTTGAAGGCTGCATCACTATGGAACGGAGGGACAATGGAAAAGAAAACCTGACGTGGAAAGACAGAACTCTTGCAGGAAATATTCCCACAACATTTAATGATAATCTCGCTGGTGGATTACATCATTGGGTGCCCGAACCCGGAGATGCATTAAAAAAAGAAAAACCGCTGCATTATAAGCATCCTTCTTAGCCAAGAGTTAAAATATTTTTTTAATGTAATTGCCTTTTAAAAGGCTTGCAAGTGTCATTGTACCTTTTTGACAAAGTAAAATTCAGCGAAACTCCTGCAATCATATACCAGTCTTTATGAGCAGCATCACCACGCTGGCGGTCGTTGTTATTATCATTCAACTGGTCAATGGTACGGTCAGATAAGAGTACAGATTCCGGCCCATGTGCTGCAAGAAGAGCCTCTTTCTTTGCGTAAGTTTTGCTTACATCATCCAGGTAATCAGTAGATGTTTTTCTTGCCCCAGCTTCAATGGTAATTCCAAACCGGTTGCTCAATCTGAATTTATAACCTCCCCCGAAAAGATAAGAAACCTGCACGCGTTTATATCTGTTTCGATCCGGGTAAGCAGCTGTGCCCTGCCCTTCTGTACCGAGCGGCTGCAGGTCAAAAGTGTTTCCGCGAAGGTCTGCTTGAGGATTAAATTTAAAAAAACCGAGTCCTGCAAAAAGAAAAGGTGAGGAAGGGGTTTGCCTGTTAGCGGTCTGAAAAGGGAAAAAATTAAATTCAAATCGCCCTTCCGCTTCCAGTATGGATGATCTGAAAGAAAGATTGCGGTACTGTTGAAACGGATCATTTGATTGTGCATCATCACCTGAAACATGTCCATAATTAATGCCCAGCTTATAAGACCAGTGATTATTGTAACAATGACGGTAAAGCACGCCAATTGCGGGATGAAATGAACCCGGATTAAAAAGACTTCCGTTCAAATCACCTTTGTAAGATGAAATGCCCAGTATGATCCCAATTTCTGCACTCTGGGAAAATGAGCACCGGCAAACGGCAAGAAATAATAATAAGATGATTGATTTTTTCATTCAGCTTCTTTCACAAAAATAAAAAAACGGAACGTTGTGAAATACACTAATATTTTAAGCTGGACAAAATTAAAACAACGGATATACGGTACGTCCTGTACGAAGCTTATAATTAATAGAAAAAATAGCGAACATGTAAGCATCTTTATGTCTCGGATCACCGCGCTGCGCCCCTGGTGCAGTTATGTAGGGGTAGGTGTGGTCCGACCTGTCGGCTAAAGCGCCTGCCGCAGGGTTATTTGCTTTAAGAAGATCATTGTCATAATATGTTTTACTCACATCATCCACATAATCAGTAAAGGTGTAACGCAAGCCATATTCAAGCCCGATTCCCCAGCGTCTGTCAAGCGTATATTTGAATCCTATCCCAAGAGGGAATGCCATTTGAAGCCTTTTATATTTTTTTCTTGTCGGAACAAGCCCCTGCCCTTCAGTACCCAGAGGTTGCAAAGCCACCCATGACCCCTCATATTGAGCTTTTGGGTTAAAATGAAAGACACCTAAACCAATAAATAAATAAGAAGCCATTTCAAATCCGCGTTGTCCGCGAACGCCTTTCAGTCTGTAACGATGCCCCACCTGGTCCTTAATAAGCGAAAATTCTCCATGAACACTCAATTCATAAATATCCGATTTAAAGCTCAGATTGCGATAATTTCTGAAAAATTCGGTGGTTAAATTGTCATTTCCTGCCACCTGCCCGTAGGACAAATGTGCATTGAGTGCAAAGCCTGAAGCTATTTTATAACGGTAACCTGCGCTGATGGCAAGCCGGGTTTGTGAAAATTCAAAATCTTTAAAATAATGTGTTCCTATTTGATTGGCTCCTCCTAATTCCCCGAGGAAATTAGTAGCGCCAATACCGAAATGAACTTCTGCACGCATGGCTTTCCACCGGTTTCTCAGTCTTTGCCCTGAACTGATAAGCGGCAGAACAATCAAAAGTAAAACTGCATAAGTAGCTATCTTTTTCATAACGTTAAGTTAGGTCGGAATTCACAAAAATAAAAATTAATTTCAATTGTGGCAATTAGCGGGTAAATTTATTAAATCCTGAGGCTGTAAGTAAAAGGTCAGATTTCTGACTTCTGACCTCCGGTTTCTAATTTCTCTTGTCTATTCCCCACATGAGCTTGTTTCTTAACGTTTGAAGGAAGTTTT
>DATEMK010000499.1:0-11338 GCA_035275625.1 Bacteroidia bacterium | reverse complement strand
TTTATCAGTTAAAATTTCGTTAAAGGATTCTATTCAAATCCTTATAACTAAAACTTATGTTCAAAAAAATTATTTTTGTTTCGATACTCTCGGGTATAACGTATGCAGCATTTTCCCAGGCTCCGAAATACAGCAATGAATTTCTTTCTATAGGAGTAGGCGCCCGCGCCTTAGGGATGGCAGGTGCACAGGTGGCAACGGTGAATGATGTCACTTCCGGGTTCTGGAATCCGGCAGGCTTATGCCTTACCCGCGGAGATCTGCAGATTGCGCTAATGCACAACGAATATTTTGCAGGAATTGGTAAATTTGATTATGGCGCTATTGCCGCCCCGATTGATGAAACACGCACGGTCGGTTTGTCCGTCATTCGTTTTGCAATTGATGATATTATTGATTCCACAGAACTGATAGACGCTGACGGAAATATTAATTATGAAAGATTAAAATCTTTTTCCGCTGCAGACTATGCTTTTTTGTTTTCTTATTCAAAAAAAGCAGCTATGCAGGGATTACGGTACGGGGGAAATTTTAAAGTGATCCACCGGAAATTAGGACCCTTTGCAAGTGCCTGGGGATTCGGGCTGGATGTAGGAGCGCAATATGAAAAAAACAAATGGAGATTCGGAGCTTTTGGAAAAGATGTTACTTCCACTTTCAATGCATGGACTTTTAATACGGAGGAACTGGCAACGGTTTTTAAACAGACCAACAACGAAATTCCGGAAAATGGAATGGAAATTACATTACCCAAATTAATTCTTGGTGTTGGTTACAAAGCAACGATCTCACAAAAATTTACGCTGCAGCCGGAAGTTAATCTTGATGTGACTTTTGACGGGAAAAGAAATGTTATGATAAAAGGCGATCCTGTCAGCATAGACCCTCATATCGGATTGGAGCTTGGATATGCTAATTTTATTTACCTCAGAGGCGGGATATGGAATGTTCAGACGGTTAAAGATATTGATGGCGGCAATTCAACCATTATTCAGCCGACTTTGGGAGTGGGATTAAAAATAAAAAATTTAACAATTGATTACGCATTAACAAACCTTGGAAAAACAAATGACCAGATATATTCGAATATATTCTCGTTAAACCTGAGTATTTTTAAAGTCAAGAAAAATATTCAACCTGATAAGCAAACAAATTAATATAAAACCTCACGGGTTATGAAAAACTTCAGGGGTTAAAACAAAATAAAAATGAAAAAACTTTACCATTTATTTTTACTGATGTTCTTTTCATTCGTTGCTCATTCGCAGCCGCATGGCAATGAATGGATCCCGTTTTCAATTATCTCACCGGTTTCATTGCAGCATTATTTGAAAATACAGGTCTGGCAGGAAGGTATTCATCGCATTTCATTTAATGATATCAACCAATATTTACCTCAAATCGTTGATAGTAGCGTAAGTCCGAAACGATTCCAGGTTTTTCATAAAGGCATTGAGCAATACATTTATGTTTTTGGTGAGGATGATAATACTTTTGATAATACTGATTATGTAGAATTTTATGCAAAGCCCAATGACGGCAGCTTTGATACGCAGCTTTATGACAGTGCGCAATATCAGCTAAATCCTTTTTACAGTTTGTTCAATGATACTTCAGCTTATTTTTTCACCTACACGTTTAACCCTGTTGGAAAAAGAATGGTCATTGAAAATGATATTAATTTTTCACTTTATAATCCGGCAGATTTTGTAATAAAAGATGTCAGGAAGGAATATCACAGTGAGTATTTTACAGGATATGCTGAGCTGTCTGTTGACGCTTCCTACTCGAATGGAGAAGGATTTTCCTACAGTCCCCCTTTTGATGGCAGCAGTTCTTTTTCCATTAATCTTCCGACACTAAACTCATTTACCGGGGGAGGCGCTCCGCCAACTCTTGCAAGCACACTCTTGTTAGGCACTAATTACGGAGGCAATCCGGCCCAACGTCAATGGACAATAACTGTAAATACTCAGCAGGCTATATCTTACTCATATTACAATTATGCTGTTAATCGTTACGAGGTAGCTTTTAATTTATCCGGAACCTCAATTGTTTTTTTATTTTCTCCTGATGTCCCCAGTAGTGGACAGAGAAATACAGTGCCTTATGCAAGAGCCATATATCCGCATACTTTAAATTTTTCAGGTGAAAACAGTTCATTTCAAAAATTTACGGTGAAGGGAGATGCTGCACTGAAAACACGTCTTGACATTTCAGGATTCAATACAGTAGATACAGCCTGGTTGTATATATTCAGCGGAGACAGTATAAAAAAAGTAAATGTAGATTTTTCTTCCCACCAGACTCTTGTTCCAACTTATGGCATTGATAAGCTTTGTGTACTTTCCTCCGGCTCTCTTAGCAGCGGACATTCCATTGTACCGGTATCAAACAATCCCGATCCCACAAGATTTACCAATTACATGTATAACATTTATAATGGCGGAAATAACCCGGATTATGATTTCCTGATGATCTCGCATAAAAGCCTGATGAATGGTGTAAATCCAGTTCAGATGTATAGAGATTATAGAAATTCCTTTGCAGGAGGAGCACATAAAGTTTTACTTGCAGACATTGACGAACTGTATAATCAATTCTCTGCAGGGATTAATAAACATCCGCTTTCCATTCGTAATTTCTGCAAGTTTGCGCTTGATACTTTCGTTGAGGATCCAAAATATCTTTTCCTGATTGGCAAATCAATTCGTCCTGAAAATGCAAGGGACACAAGTGTTTATAGGAGTAATCTTGTCCCCACTTATGGAAATCCGCCCTCTGATATGATTTTTACTTCGCATTTGACGGATGCTATTTTTCATCCGGCAATAGCTACGGGCCGCCTTCCGGCATGGAATTCACAGGACGTAACGGCTTATCTTGACAAAATAATAGAGCACGATATTGAGCTGACCAAGCCTCCCCAGGCATGGATGAAGCAGATATTGCATTTCGGAGGAGGAACTAATTCGTCCGAACAGGAGGAAATCAGAGTACATCTTGAGGATTATAAAAAAATAATTGAAGACACATTGTTTGCCGGACATGTTACTTCTTTCTATAAAACAACTACTGACCCGATTGAAGCCAATCAAAGTGCATTCCTGCAAAATCTTATTGACACGGGGGTGACTATTATGACTTTTTTCTCGCATGCTGCGGGCTCCACTTTTGATATTACCACTGATGTTCCTGAAAATTATAACAACAGCCCGCGCTATCCGTTAATCATTGCCAACTCGTGTTATATTGGAGACATCCATACAGGAGTGAGGCAGGCAAGTGAGCAATTTGTTTTAATTCCGCATAGGGGCGCTATTGGTTTTATAGCTTCTCCTAACATAAGTTATATTCCCGAACAACCGATTTATACTATTCCTCTTTACCAGCATATTGCAAGCTATGATTACGGGAAAAGCATTGGAGAATGTATGAAAGATGCCATTGATTCTATCCACCCCGGTGCTTCTTCAGTAACCATAAAATCCCTTGCAATGGGAATGACTTTAAATGGCGATCCTTCTCTGGAGCTTTACAATATGGCATACCCTGATCTTGAAGTGACAAATCCGGGCGTATTTTTTACACCATCCGATATTACCACCGAGCTTGATTCTTTTAAAATAAATGTTGTTGTCAGAAATTTAGGAAGAGGGATTGATAAAGATTATTACCTCGAAGTAGTCAGAAAATTTCCTGATGGAGGGGCCGACAGGGTATTTGATACGCTTATTAAAGACATGCCTTTTATAGATACAATTTCCATTACCATTCCAATGGAATTTGCCAGGGCTTCAGGATTGAACAAATTTTTTGTGAAGGCTGATGCCAGCCAGCCGGGCCTTATTGATGAAGGACCTTATGAATATAATAACAGCACTATGCCTGATATACCACTTTTGATACGTTCATCAGACATCAACCCGGTTTATCCCTTTAAATATGCAATTATTCCAAACGGTACTAATGTTAAACTAAAAGCATCCACAGCAAATTTATTTGCGCCAATGACTGCTTACCGTTTTGAACTCGATACGATAGATCGCTTTAACAGCCCGTTTAAAAAAACGTATGACATCAGCAGCACCGGTGGGGTAGTTACCTGTCCGGCAGGTTTTTCGCTTGATTCAAACCGTGTTTATTACTGGCGCGTTGCGAATGCAGCCATATTGAACGATACTGTCCATTACCACTGGAAAGAAAGTTCTTTTATTTATAAACCGGGAAAAACAGGCTGGTCGCAGGCGCACTATTCACAATTTAAAGAAGACGAATTCAGGAATATTGTTTATAACAATTCCATGCCTCCTGCCGATACTACTTTTGAATTTGTAGAAACTGCAAGCAGTATTTTATGTCATACGTCAGTTACTCCTGATCAGCTTGGCGGGCATCCTGTAGATTACTTTATAAATAATAATCTAATGGCTTCAGGCGGATGCTCTTTTCATCAGATTAATTTAGCCATTCTTGATTCAGTTACATTAGTTCCATGGCGGGCTGATCTTACAGTACATGATTTAGGAAATATGAATGGCTTTGATCCCGCAACAGGAACTTGCCCCAAGGCTCCTCCCAATTGCCAGCCCGGATATGCGCCATCTTATTTTCTTTATCCGACAGGAGACTCTGCGACCGTGTACGCTTATACCGACAGCCTTGCAACGGCAATAAATTCAGTGCCTGTTGGAAATTATATTCTTATATATTTATTAGGCGGCAGCAAACATTCCTTTTGGCATCCGGCTCTTGCCCCGGTATTTGCTGCACTGGCACCTGGTACAGTTCCAACTAATGACGATTATTTTCCTTTTATTTATTTTACAAAAAAGGGTTCCGGTTTCGCAACAATCATATATGCCGATACGGTAAACAACAAGGATATTACTTTTGATACCATTGTAGGAGGTAATTGGAACAAGGGATTTATTACTTCGGTTATAATTGGCCCGGCAACTCATTGGAGTGAATTGCATTGGGGACAACATGAATTTGAACCAGAGGACAGTATTCATGTAAACTTAGTTGGAATCAGCACACAAAACCAGGAAACCACATTAATTGCTAATCTTCCTGCATCAATTCCGGATTCATCGCTTTCATTTATTGATGCGGCTGTTTATCCTTTTTTGAAACTGCAATCTTATCACCAGGATGAACCTCACCGGACTCCACCGCAATTAGACCGCTGGCAGATTTATTACGATGAAGTTCCGGAAGCGGCATTGGCGCCAAACAAATGGTTCAAACCGAATCCGTTTACGGATACAACCGATGAAGGTGCGAAAGTAAATCTTGAAATGGCTGTGGAAAATATCAGCAGCCATGATATGGACAGCATGCTGGTTGATTTTTATGTGTATGATAAAAACCATGTCCGCACCAATATTTCATCACCACGATATAAGCCATTGAAGAAGGATAGCATTATCATCGCAAAAGTTTCATTCGACACCGAAAATTTCACAGGGTTAAATTCCTTGTGGATTGAAGCCAATCCTCACAATGACCAGCCGGAGCAATATCATTTTAATAATCTTGCAGAGTTATTATTCACCGTTAACCGGGATATTACAAATCCTATATTGGATGTTACATTTGACGGGCAGCACATTCTCGATGGCGATATTGTTTCGGCAAAGCCATTTATTTTTATCAAGGTGAAAGATGAAAATAAATATGTCGCTATGAATGATACCACTAAGTTCCCGGTCAGGATTACGGATCCGGAAGGAAAAGTTTCAAGAGTGTATTTTGAAAGCGCTCCCAACGCAAGCACAGACCGTTCAAAACTGAAATGGACTCCTGCCGTGCTTATTGATGGCAATAAGCCTGATAACAGTTTTAAAATAGAGTACAATCCTATATTTGATGTAGACGGAATTTACCAGCTCGAAGTGCAGGGAAGTGACGCAGCAGGAAATCTTTCAGGAGCTTATTCTTACAGAATTTCCTTTGAAGTGATCAACCGTTCCACGATTACAGACTTTATTAATTATCCGAATCCGTTTTCGACAGCAACAAAATTTGTTTTCACACTCACCGGTTCTGAAATTCCTACTTACCTGAAAATTCAGATTATGACTGTGAGCGGAAAGATTGTTCGTGAAATCACGCAAAGTGAAATCGGAAACATTCATATCGGAAGAAATATTACTCAATATGCCTGGGACGGCAAAGATGAATTCGGTGATAAATTGGCAAACGGAATTTATCTCTATCGCGTTATTACACAGCTCAACGGACAATCTATAGAACATCGTGAAACGGAAGCCGATCATTTTTTCAAAAAGGGCTGGGGCAAGATGTGTTTAATAAGATAAATTCAGATTCCTGTTATTTGCATAATATAATTATGGCATAGAAAATTATTCAGGATATTTGCTTTTATAGTTTTCAATTTTGCATTCTTCAAAAGCCACCGTATTATCATTTGTTTTTTTTATTATTTTTTTTTCAAGATGCACGTATGATTCAGTTGAAGAAATGGAAAATAAATATGCCATTTCTTTCCGCTGGATAAAATCTTACGAAACCGAGCAGTGGGATAATGTAAGAACCGGGTTGATATGGTCATTCAGTTTTCTCGGAGCTGAACTTCCGGCAGGATCATTTGATGCTTCGCTGAAATGGTTAAATGATAAAACATTCAGATGTGATCTTTCAAAATTAGGTTTTAGTGTTTCAGCGCTCGAAGCTTTATCTGTCATTACGGATAAGCTAAAGGCAAGCGAAGAATATAAAAAAAACGATGCAATTGATATCGGAAGATTTCTGATGCTAACACTTTACAGCACCCATCATTATTACAAAATAACAGGTGCATCTTCCTCCCTCAATTCGTTTAAAGATTTACATGCATTTAACAACCCGCTTTCGTTTGCTGTAACAAATTCCGGAGTTGCATGGGGTGATCGCCTGGTAAAGATAAATGCAGCGCCTTCTTTTTCCCACCTTTCATTTATTGCAACCGAGGGTTCAGGCATGATTGCCGACAGCACGTTTTCAGAATCAGAACATGAGTGCATTGACCTGATGGCAAACAGTCAATTGCGATTTGCCATGTATGACGCAGCGGGAAACCTTAAACTTTCCGCAAATAATTTATTATCCGTTGCCGGCAAACCGGGCAAATGCATGTGGTGTCACCAATCGAATTTCAGTCCTTTATTTTATTTGAATGATGATGTGCCGGGATACATGACTTCGCAGCAATTTGTGGATACCATCTATTCTTTTCGTGATCGCCTGAGTGAACAACGAAAAGCATCTTCAACAGATGTAATTTATGAAAACCTGCAGGATCATACGCAAAGCGAATTGCTTTACATAACTTTTCTCGAACCTTCTGCTGAAAGAATAGCGAATGAATGGGGAGTAGCTGTATCAGCTGTTAATGATGTGATGAAAAATTTATCCACGCATATTTATCCTGAATTTCCTTTTCTCGGCAATTTATATCACCGCTCGTGGGTAGATTCCCTTGCTCCATATAAAACAATCCGGACGCCTGAATCAGCAAGAGAAGAATGTATTTATGAGCCTGATTTTTTTGACTAAAGAATCAAATGAGATTATTTACTCAATCATTAAATTACAACCTCTCAAATCACTTTCGTCAAATCTTCCCAGCACTTCAAAACTTCCCTGACTGTCCGGCAGGCAGGCGTCATCAATTTTTTTCCCCACATCCTGTGTTGCAATAAATGAACAGGAATAAATATTGGCAAGATCTATAATATTGATTCCTCCCGGCTTCTCATTTTCAATTAATACCATCGGGTCATTCACATCGCGGATTAAAATTTTCATCCATGGGGGTGAAAAAAATATTCCGTCTCCTTTGGAATATGCCTGTGATAAAAGCTCTGTCATTCCATATTCCGATTGAATTTTCTCCACAGCAAATGCACCGGATAAAATTTTATGAACTTCTTCTCGGAGGATTTCTTTTCTTTTTCCTTTCATGCCCCCGGTTTCCATAATAATTGTGTGCTTCAGTTTTATGGGAAACATCTCTGCAAAATCAAGCAATGCATAAGTTACACCGAGCAATATCGTTTTTTGTTTTTGATTTTCAAGTTCCTTAAGTGTTTCGGATAATTCATTAAAATTATTCAAATAAAACCCGCTTTTAGAATGATTGCTTTTTTTAATCAGCAAATCAGTCATGTAAATCAAAGAAGAATCTTTTCTTTCCAGGTAAGAAGGCAAAAGAGCGAGGACACAATATTCTTCAATATTTCCATAAAATAATTCAAAGCATTTTAATAAAGATTGTTCGTAGATTTTCAAATCAGTAACATAATGTTTACTTGTTTCATTTCCTGTGGTGCCGCTGCTTGAAAAGGAAGACGGAAGACGGAAGACGGAAGACGGAAGTGCACTGCAAATAACTTTATGTGTTTTGAAAAATTGGATTGGTAAAAAAGGAATTTGAGCAATAGAATTTATTTTTCCAGGATTTATTTTTAATTGTTCAATGTATTTTTTATAAACCGCATTTTCATTGGACTGGAACCGAAAAATTTCCAAAGCAGTTTTTTCAAAATCAAGATTATCTTTGAATATTTCAGAACTTAATTTTGTACTTTGTACTTTGTACTTTATACTCATTTCAATTATCAACATTAAAATGCAATCCTTTGTTTTCCGTTCTTGCAATTGCTGCTTTCACAATAAGATAACCGGCATTAATCAGGTTTCGCAATTCACAAATTTTTGTTGACAATGTCCAGCGGTCATACAAATCTTCTGTTTCAAGATAAAGCAATTTCAAACGGTCCAATGCTCTTTTCAGCCGCATGTCAGAACGAAAAATGCCGACATAACTGCTCATAATTTCTTCCACTTCTTTCCGGCTTTGGGTGATTAAAACCATCTCTGCAGGCTCTTTAGCTCTCGGAGAACTCCATTCCGGAATGTTTTCGCGGTAAGAATTTTTATCAAAATTTTCTTTGCTGTGTAAAAATGCCCTGTGGGAAAAAACCAATGCTTCCAGCAGTGAATTGGAAGCAAGGCGGTTGGCGCCATGCAGGCCTGTGCAGGAACATTCACCGATTGCATAAAGATTTTTTATGGAGGAGCAGCCGTTTTCATCCACCTTTATTCCTCCGCATAAATAATGCGCAGCCGGAGCTACAGGTATGCAATCTTTTGAAATATTAATTCCTGTGTCCATGCATTTTCTGTAAATGTTCGGAAAATGCTCTTTGAATTTTTCCACATCAAGATCACGGCAATCAAGGAGAACAAAATCATCTCCCGATTTTTTCATTTCACTGTCAATGGCGCGCGCCACAATATCTCTTGGTGCAAGCGATCCGCGTTTATCATAATGCTGCATGAATTCTTTTTCATCCTGTGTTTTCAATACCGCACCAAATCCGCGCACAGCCTCTGAAATAAGAAACGAAGGATTTTCCCCCGGACGATATAACGCTGTCGGATGAAACTGCACAAATTCCATATTTTCCACTTTTGCCATTGCACGGTAAGCCATCACCACACCATCTCCTGTTGCAATTACAGGATTAGTGGTGGTCCGATACACTTGCCCTGCACCACCTGTTGCCATCAAAGCTGCACGCGATAAAATGGTTTCAACTTTACCGGTTCGCGTATTCAAAACATATGCTCCGTAACATTCAATACCGGGTGTGGATCGTTTCACTTCGATTCCGAGATGATGCTGGGTAATGATATCAACGGCAAAATAATGAGTGAAAAGTTTTATGTTTTTATGTTTATGAATTTGCTCTAAAAGTTTTCGCTCGATTTCTAAACCGGTAATGTCTTTATGATGCAACACGCGGTGCGCACTGTGGCCTCCTTCAATAGCAAGATCGAATTCACCGGAGGAAGTTTTGTCAAAATCAGCGCCCCATTGAATCAGTTCTTTTATCCGTTCAGCGCTTTCCGTTATTACTATGCGCACAATTTTTTCATCACACAAATTATCCCCGGAAATCAATGTATCCCGGATGTGCTTTTCATAAGAATCGGGAGCATGAGTTACCGCTGCTATTCCGCCCTGTGCATACTTTGTGTTGGATTCATCTTCGCTGGCTTTTGTAATGATGGTCACGGATCCGTAATCAGCCGCCTTTAAAGCATAGCTCAACCCGGCTATTCCTGAACCGATAACTAAAAAATCTGTCCTGCTGCTCAACTTATTTTTGTAAATTTGTGATGCGCAAAAGTAACTAATACACACCTCATGAAATTTACAATTATCGCAGTCGTCATTGCATTGCTTGCAGTGATCTTTGCCTTGCAAAATGCACAACCCGTTATGGTAAAATTATTTTTCTGGGATTTCAGCAGCTCCATGGCGTTGCTGATGCTCATTACATTAGTAATCGGTATCGCCTCAGGCATGATGACTTTGTTCCCGGCCATTTACAGGAGGAATTCTGCCATCAAATCACACAGCAAAAAAATTAAAGAGCTTGAAAAGCAATTGAGCGATTTTACTTCTAAAAAGTATTCCTGATTTTTTCGAATATTTTTCTTCATCTCTGAATTCGGTTGAATTCGTGATGCTTGATTAACTTTGCAGTAATGGAATCAACAAAAAAATATGTGGAAGTGTATGCAGAGTCAACACCCAATCCTGCAGCGATGAAATTTGTGGTGAACAGAATTCTGCTGAATGAAGGAGTAGTAGAATATTTTAAAAAAGAAGATGCTGTAAACTGCCCGCTGGCATTTCAGCTTTTTGATTTTACAGGAGTGAAAGCTGTTTTTATTACTTCCAATTTTATTACCATAACCAAAACGAGCGATATTGACTGGTATGATATTCTTGCCATCCTGCGTGAATTCATCAAAGGTTTTTTTATGGGAGATGAAAAATTGTTTTTGAAAAATCCTTTTGAAGAGCAGCAGGCACCGGCCACCAGGAACCACGATAACGAAATAGGGAACGAAAAAATTGAAAGCGCTGATAACGCTCAATTGGAGCAGCAAATAATTCAGATGCTGGAGGAATATGTCCGCCCGGCTGTGGAACAGGATGGCGGAGCGATTCATTTCAAATCATTTGATAACGGTGTAGTGACCCTTATTTTAAAAGGTTCATGCAGCGGTTGCCCTTCCTCCACCCTGACTTTGAAATCCGGAATAGAAAATTTATTAAAAAAAATGGTTCCGCAGGTAACGGAAGTTGTGGCGGAAGAAGGATAGTACCTGTTTAGTTTTTGACAATTTTCTGAATGAAAGATTTTTTCTCTCCTGTTAATTTCAGCATATAAATTCCCGGAGCAACGTCAGACAGGTTAATGGCTTTGTATTTCATTCCTATTGCAAGCGATTCGTAAAAAACAATTCTTCC
>DATEMK010000498.1:0-3526 GCA_035275625.1 Bacteroidia bacterium | reverse complement strand
CACACCGGTTTTGTGCTTGCCTAACTTTTTCAAAGCTGCCCCATGCTGCTTAATATCCATGCTAAGGTACAGCGACAGGTTCGCTTTACGGGGAGAAAAACCTATCAGGAGCCAGTCAACTTCCCTGCCTGTGGCGGTACTTTTGTATCTTTTATTTCCGAAACCGATGAGTGAGTTGCTCCATAATACCGGCTCTTCACCGCTTGCTTTTTTCATCATTTCCAAAAGCACAAAACTGTCTTTACGCTTTTGTTCATCCTTCACATTATTAATAAAATCTACTATGCTTGCAGTGGTAGGTTTTGTTTTTATTTCTGCCAGCTTTGATTTGTTTACTGCCGCCTTTCCCATATTGAAAGTGTTTATAAATTAAGTTTTAATTCAGAGATTTTAAACCTTACAGGATCTATTTTGAACCCTCTGCAGTGCATGTTTTTGATCCGACAACGTTGCTGTAATTAATATCATTAAATAAATAACCAACAGATATTGATATGCCCGCATCTGTAGTAATGGTGCCTGAACCGCCTTCGAAATCAAAAGTTTCACCTGAGTGTGAAACAGCACCGGTCTTGGGTAATATATCTATTGCAGCACCATCTCTTGTTGCAGAAATATCATCAAACATGCCTGCAACATTATTTAATGTTATAGAACCCCCGTTTTCAGTAATGGTCATGATATAGTGACCAAAAGACGAGCCGCAATTTTCAAACATGGAATAAGAACCGGCAAGATAGACACAGAGTCCATTATCTTCTTCTGCTGTGGCATCATAATTTAAAGCCCACATATCCATACAGCCTTTCTTTTTGTAAACACAGCTTCCATCATTTTTTTCAGCGTCAGGATCAAAATTTTTTGCGTTTGAATCTGTGCATCCCTCTCTTTTTACACATCCGGTAAATACGATGGAAGTTAATATTACTGCCATTAATACTTTTATTGAGTTTTTCATACGTTTCGTTTTCAAAACAAAATTAGGTTTTTTATTGATTTAAAGATGGGAGGAAATTTAATTCCAAAGCCGTTTCATAGTCCTCAAAAACCCCTGATCCGCCTGAGGCGGATCAGGGGTTTTTCATTCTTTGCCCCTGGTTGGTGTTTTTTCACCAACCGGTAAGTTTGTGGTCGGTGAAGGAACACCGGCCACAGGCAGATAATCTTGCATCAACTCCGAAGGGGTTAAAAACCCCTTCGAGGATTTTTTTCATTAAATTTAAGACGAACTGCTTGAAGTGGTGGGTTGAGGGGGGATCAATTGTTCTTTGGGTTTTTTCTTCCCATTTAAAAATCTAGTCAAATGACTTTGATTTTCCCAATCATAAAGATCATTCACTTCATAAAATTGATTAACCAATTCTTTTGAATCTTTAATATTGTTAAAATTTTGAAGTTTTCCGGCTAAAAAATCCTTACGTATTTGTAATTTCTTAGCAATACTTTTTTTGAAAAAAAAGTTTGAAAATCGAGCTAGAAGAATAATAAACAAGACATATAAAATAAAAACAAATATTAATACGAGTGGACTATCAAGAATATTGAAAATACTAAAAGGAGCATAGTTTTTATATAGATAAGGTCGAACGTCCAAGCCAGCTTTATTTACACTTACTTCTAAATTTGGTTTTTTAGAACCTATGATTAAAAACGAAACTTTTAGAACTGAATTTGAGCTAAAAAATAAATCAGGCCTCCCCGACCTATTAGCAGTTTTAATGTTAAACTGAAATATTCTTGAATTATCAGGCCTCTTTATCTCATTCCTAAATTCAATATCTTCCGGCATCGCATTTATACCCTCAAAATTATTTCTAATTATTTCTAAACTATCGCCATTAGCTGGTTTTAGAGTGATATTAATAGGAATATTTTCAAAATCTCTATTACTAAAATTGAAAATTGAAACATTTGCCGTTGTTAAATTTTCAATCGACCTTTCCTGATAACTAATACGAATATCTTTTAACAATTTGTTTTCGGGAACTTGAACTAAATTGTCATTTACAAAATAGTTATAATCCAAAAATCTCGGCTTATTATCATTTTTTTCTTTACTTGAATTGGCATATATTCCAATATAAGTTCCAATTGCCAAAATTAAAACTCCAGGTATTATGTTTTCAAATAGAATTTTTTTCATTGTTAAAATCAATTTTAGTTAATCACTATTCTTCTCTTCAAACTATATTATTCAAAGCGGTTTGCACTTAGGCAGAGCTAATTAAATATCAAATTACATTACAAACCTAAAGCCTTTATATTAAATTTCCAAATTACGTTTTAATACTAGACGGGTTAACAGAATCTACTTCTTTTTAAAAAAACACAATAACCCACCCCCACCTTTAATATACCTCCACCATTTCATTCCTCAAATAATCTTCCATCATCCCCGTCTCATTTTTCAATTAAACGATCTCATTTTGCTTTAAAACGATCTAACCTTGTGGCAATATGATCTGATCTTGCAACGGGATGATCTAATCTTGCAACAAAATGATCTGATCTTGTAACGGGATTAACTAATCTTGCTGCAAGACGAACTAATCTTATGGCAAGATGATCTGATCTTGCAGCAAGATTATCTGATCTCATAGCAAAATGAGATGAAAATTCTGTAAGATAAGTTCACTTTTCATGTAATTTTTCAGCGATTTTATAGTTCCTGCAACATTTATTGACTACATCAGAAAGTAAGCCCCTTCATTTTCATGCATTTATAAATAATTATTGTTTTGTAAGGTTTGATGCGATTTCGACTGAACAAAAAGGTAAAACAGGGGTATCACGTTACAATTCTTTATCCTCTAATGTGATATCGAAGTTAACATGGTAATCGTAAAAATTACCCCGGCACTGGGGCTGGCAAAAATGTCGGATAGTGCACTTAATCAATATTGCGGTGAGCGCATTGCAGCATTAACCCTGCACGAAGGTGACTTCACCGGTTTGCTTCCTACCCGTGCTACGCTTGTTACGCAGCGTAACAAGTACAGCACTGCGCTTGATAACCTCCGCAGGGGCGACAAGAGCAGCACTACTACTAAGAATAACGAGCGCGCCAAGCTGGAAAACATGATGATGACCCAGGCTGACAACGCTGCCGAGATTGCCGGTGAAGACGTTGCATTGTATGAACTGCTTGGCTATGGCATGAAATCAAAAGCCACACCCACGACAGAGTTGCCCGCACCGGCTAATTTTTCGGTTAAAAACGGTCCCGTAAGCGGAAGTATTGAGTGCCGTTTCAAGTTTGTAAAAAATGCACATGCTTATGAAGTGTGTGTAATGGACGACACCGGAAAAATTGTTGCAACAGCAACTAACTCTTCTTCACCGGTTATTGCTTTTGATGTTGCACCGCTTAAGCAATATAAAGTAAAGTGCCGTGCTATTGGTTCTAAAAACAAAAAAGGCACCTGGACTTCTGAAGTAACGATTAACGTTATATAATATTCCTATTGTTTTCTCCTGCCGAAAAGGCTGCTGTAAAAGGCAGTCTTTTTTTTTTATTGAATTAACT
>DATEMK010000497.1:0-6537 GCA_035275625.1 Bacteroidia bacterium | reverse complement strand
GTATAGGGTATATTCATTCTCCAGAAAGAAACAATCAAAGCTATCGCTGGCGGCACTGGTTTTGCATTGCCGGAAATAGCCCCGGTATTATCTTACAAAATAATACCGGGTATTTCGTTAAACTATCAGTTGATTGGTTTTACTTTTCTAAAGAAAAAATATTTCCTGTATTATTGACAGTTCTGGTTAAACTGACCTAATAATTGCAGGAAGTCAATGTTGTTAGTTATACCATCCTGGTTAATGTCTGTAGGACAATCCTGGACACCGCTCACGGCTCCCAGCACTACTGAATAGGTCCAGTCAGATAACCAGTTTTGACCTGATTCAGCAAATGCGCCCCTGTAAGCAGCAGGGGTGTAGAAACCATCTGAAGGAGGAGAAGCGCAGCCTGCAGTTGAAAGGGCAGGATTGGGAACTGCGTCCACGTTGTGTGAAATAGCATTCGTAGTGTTATTAATTATCAAACCATAGTCAAAACCGGAAACCGATGCAACCGAAATATTGTTATCAGTTGTGGTAAACTGGGTATTGTCAGCTGCTACCGTGCCTGAAGCAAGGCTTCCTACTGTGAGCGGGTTGGTAACATTAATAAAAGTGTTGCACTTTACCTTCAAGCTCTGGCTTCCGTTTCCGAGTGTAGCAGACCAGTTGTGATAAGATTCGCTTGTACCTGTTCTAGAACCCAATGATTTAATCGTGTTAAATCCGTTTTTCCAGTTAGCAAACACAGAGTTATATATTTCACCTTCTGTAAGCTCTTTGGCATTGATAGCAGCAACAGAGCTGTTGTCGCTTGTTAAAGTGGTTTTGCTGTTTCCTATCATTGTTGCATTAAAAATAACCGGGTGAGAACGCGGGAGCAAATTAGATTTCTGGTCATCTGCGTCACACTCCATTCCATTGTCAGAATCAACGCTTGCTGTGTTGTCGGTTTTCAATACAAATACAAACTGGGCTTTGCCTCTCCATCCGTCATCCCAATCCAGATTATCATCATTTCCAAACAGCATAGTAATATGTTTTAAATTTACAGTTCCGCCCCATATTTCAATACCGTCATCAGCGCAGGAAACAATTTCAACATGGTCAATTGTTGTACCTCTTCCTACTGAACCTAGCGAAAGTCCGTTCAGCTCACCGCCTACCTGTAATATTGCACCAGCATGACGGATAGAAACGTACCTGAGAATTCCTGAATTATCATTGTCATCAAATGATGCCGGAGTCACACCAAACTGGTCTTTGCTGTTAGAAGAAGCGAATCCTTCAAAAGTGCCGATTCCATCTGCAACGCATAATTTACCGTCACCCACACCCGGCTGGAAAGGGCCGTTGGCAGCAAGGGTTAAATTGTTAGAAGCTTTTCCTGCTATGCAAACACCGCCCCACTGGCCATTGCTGGCAATAGGGAAGCTGCCGTTTAAGTTATCAGCAGCAGCAGTAAATACAATCTGGCAATGTTCAGTTCCTGATGCAAAAATTTTACCTCCCACTTCAACAGTAAGAGCAGTTGCATTTGCCGCAGTGCCGGTATTCCCTTTAATTACAGTTCCCGGCTGTATGGTTAACGTTTTACCATTGGGAACATAAATCTTTTTGTCAAGAATCCATGTTTTGTCACAGGTAAAGATCGTATTGGCAGCTGTAAGCTCACCATCTAACGCACCACCTGAGGTTGCTAAAGTGGATACATTAACTGTTGGCCTGGATGACACAGGGGTCGGGCATCCGCATTCTGCACCAAGGTCTGTCTGTGCAAAAACCGGAACAGTGGCTGCAAGCACTACAGCAGCCGCAAATAGTTTAGAGATAGTTTTTTTGTTTTTCATTTGTTAAATGTTTTTTTGATTTTATGTCCACCACCATTGATGAACGGTGCAAATATCATTTCACTACTTTATGATAAGTGAAATTTAAACTTATGAAATGGTTATTTTAATGTGTCTTTTGTGTTAGGGGAATATTAAGAGCGGACGTTCGGGATCAGCGATTGAAGGCTTGCTTTCTGTGCCGGTTACCTGCTTTGACGGGCCGGAATGCAGGTGAAAGATGATTTATAACGTCTTTCACCGGATTTTTTATCGCATAAAGAGAAAGTGTGCAAGCGTTACCCGGAAATATGGCGGCCAGAAGGATTTAAAGTTTAAAGTAAAGTGGGCCGGGGGCAGCCCGAACGACATTAACTGATCGTTTAACATGATGGACAGCGGCTCCAGCCGGTTGAATGACGATTAATAACGTCTTACTGATGGTTGAACCATGTTAACTGATGGTTGAATTGACCTGAATGATAGTTGAAGCGGGTTAACTGCCGTATGCAACTGAATAACTGAGTGCTGAAAGCAGCTTAATGATGTTTGAGCGAGATTAAATGAATATTCAGCAGGCCTAAATGAATGTTCAACACAGGATAATGCATGTTGAAACCTGATTTTTGAAACTTTTTTATGAAAGGGACGTATTAACTGATCGTTGAACTAAAAATTTATATCATGGATACTTTACTATTGAATTATGAGGAGACACCGGGAGCGCAACTTCAGAACCTGATTATGAAACTTGTAAAACAACAGGTGCAGGAGCAACTGCAACATTTGCAAAAAACCGGACACGCATCCGTAACGAAATTGGAAGAAGGGACGAAACAGGAAATTAATGCACCAATAATTATCTGTGAGCATAAATTAAAAAAAGCTATACAGGAAATGACTCCGGTATTAAAAAGAAGATCACTGCCACTATTGATTCAGACGCGAATGCTGATGAAGCTATATGAACATAAGGAATCGGGCATAACGCCATCCCTGCTTTTTTCTTATGCAGGGACCGGAAAAATATCAGGATACCGGTATATATCTTTTTTCAAAGACCGGAACTATTTAACCTTTATCGGTGCAAGACAAAACGGAAAATATATCCTAACGGACAAGGGCAGAAAGCTGCTTGAAACGCTATAGCGAACATAGTTATAGTTTGCAAAAGAAAGCATAAACAGCCCCTGGCTATTACTATACTTTATTAACATTGCCTTGTTTAAAAACGATTAAAATTTTTTGTAAAAAACCTGTTTTTATCACTATACCTTTGACACTGAAAAAGTTTACTATTACAATCAACTCAAAAAGTCTAACAATTTAAACATCTAATCAATGACCACAGCGCAATCAAATCGTGAGCGTATGGGGGACCGTACGCTGAATGTCCTGACACAAGGATCAACTATTTATCAAGGCAGCCCGCAATTCCAGGGGTATGTCACAGCCCACTCGGGAAATCTTACTAAGGTGAGGGAATGGAAAAACAAACAGGCAATAGCCATAGAAATTAAGGGTATGACGGAGGTTAAGAATGCTTTCCGGGCGTTTATAGCGGGGGATGTTTCCGTTATAATTGGCGCTATAAGATCGCTCAGCACGGACACCGGTAATAGTGAATTATGGCAAAGCGTAAATTACAGCAATTCAAGACTTGCTAAAAGCAAGGAGACTATATTTATTGCTGACTGCACACAGGTTTTAAACGTGGCCACAGCAAATGCAGCGCCATTAGTGCCCTACGGTGTTACGGCACAAATGATCACCAACCTCGGAGCTGATATTTTAACCTACCAGGGTATGATGACAAAAGGAACTACCAAAAGGGCGGACGTTGCCACTTATACACTTAATTTAAAAAATGCCATCAAAAAAATGATGACTCACCTGCAACGGGCTGTTGATAACAGCATCAAACAATTTAAGAGTGCGGCACCGGATTTTGTCAACTCTTATAAAACAGCCCGGGTAGTTATCAACTATGCAGCGACTGAAACCGGAGCGCATGGAAAGGTTACGGACAAGGACACTTCGCAAATCCTTAAGGGCGTTATAGTGGAAATTGTGGAACTGCAAAGGCTGGCATCCACTAATTCACACGGGGTTTATGAATTCAGGCGTTTACAGGAAGGCAACTATACAATACGCTTCCGCAAAAACGGTTATATTATTACTGAAATGCCTTTGCTGCTGGAGAAGGATAAATTTAAACAGTTTGATATGGAGATAGAGCATCAGCCGGTGAGCGTGCCTGCTGCGGTTGTCTGAACTCCCGATAAATCGGGACAAGCTTTGATTAAACGGATTAAAGGATTATTATGATTTAAAAGCTCTGCTGAGAGGCGGGGCTTTTTTGTTTTCAAATTATTTTTATTTAACTTTTCTTTGCTTGCACAAAGAAAAGTTACAAAAGAAAGTGCACCACGAACGCCAACCGAAAGCTTGTCCTTTTCGCACGGGCTTACGCTATCCGGGCCGGAACAGCCCTGCAAGCCGACAGCTCACTAAAAAAGTCCACTGGACTTTTTATTAACGCTCACTTCTGGTTCGCACCGTTCGTGGACGCCAACCGCACCGAGTTATGATTTGGTGAAGTGTAAAATTAAATTTAGTTGAGTGGGGTAAATCAGTTTGTGGAGACACAAACTAAAGCAAAAAAGGATTATTATGATTAAAAACTCTGCTGAGAGGCGCGGCTTTTTTTGGTTTTTGGGATTTTAAGTTTATTATGATTGGTACTCCAGGCACATTGCGGAACATTTGCGGCACTGCTCTGCACATTTTTGGCAATGGTCGTGATGGTGTTTCCGACATTCTTCAGCACAGATAGTGCAAATTTCCGCGCAGAGCTTTAAATACATACCTGTATTTTCTGAACCTTTTTCTAAAAGCTTTGCTATAAGCCCGCAGATTTCATAACACTCCTCAGTAAGGTCCAAGCAGCGTTGCAGTTTTTTATCTTCTTCGCTTAAACATGCTTTGTAACAAGCGTCACATTGAGCTGCGCATAAATACAATTCTGCTATGATCTGTTTGGTTTCCATTTGTTGAATTTTTATTATAATTAAATATCAAGCTCCTGAAAAATAAAATCTTTTGCACCTTTCGGTCCAATTAATTCTAACCATGCTTCACTTTTATCGCCACTTATTGAGAGGTTGAAGGTGAAAAAATCGCAACATTGTCTTTCTGATTTTATGAATTCTGTTAATTCATCCACTACTTTATCGCTGCCGATAAATTTGTAGGCATAACCATTTTCCAATTCCTTTTTTTCGACTACCTGGCTTTTTAAACTTGCAATGACAGTTGTTTTTCGCTGTTGGAGCTCAGGGGAAGTAAGCTTGCAAGAAAGATTGTTTGAAGCGGTTTTTGCTGTGCATTTATGGGAACATAGGGAGGCCGTTTCAGAAGAAGCCTTGCAGCAAGATTTGTTGGTGTAGCTGCTCCATGCATAGTAACCTAAACCCGCCAATGCAATTAAAGAGATAGAAAGGAGAATTGATTTTTTCATTTTGTGAGTTAATTGTATTACAAAGTTATCTTTTTTGTTCGTTTCTGACACACAGACTGGCTCAAAAGCCCACCGGGCTTTTGCCCTGCTTGTGCAAAAGGAAGAACTCCCGATAAAAATCGGGACAGGCACGAAAAGCACACCAGGCTTTTAAACTTTTCTTTGCTTGCACAAAGAAAAGTTACAAAAGAAAGTGCACCACGAACACCAACTGAAAGCTTGTCCTTGTCGCACTGGCATACGCTACTTGCCGGACAACTTTCGGTTCGCGCTGTTCGTGGACACCAGCCGCACCCGCTTATGGTTTGGGAATGGAAAATTAGGATTAATTTCGGGAGTGAAATTTAACATTTGGAAGTGTGATGGGAAGATGGGTTTTTTCTATTTCTTGTTCGTTTCTTTTGCTTGTGCAAAAGAAAGAAGGAAATAAAAGCCCACCGGGCTTTTGAAAAGCACAGAAAACCAACCGAAATTTTTTCTTTTCGCACATGCCAACGCCTCCAAGCTGAAAAAATTACGGTTCGCACTTTTCGTGGACATCAGCCGCACCCACTTATGGTTTGGGAATGGAAAATTAGGATTAATTTCGGGTGGAAAATTAATTTTATAATGTCTAACAAAGAGTTTTTACCATTTGAATATCCTGAAATTAAAGGATTATTTGGCGAATTATTTGATAAGTTATTATCTGAATCCGATAGAGGGGCAATTTTAATTGGACAGGCTTATGTAGAGGATTTTTTGACAAAATTTATTGAAGACGTTTTACCTGATAAGGGAAAAAAATATAAAACAAAATTACTTGAATATCCCGGACCATTAAGCTCATTTTCTGCGAAGATTGAATTGGCATTTGCTTTTCGATTAATCAATGAAAATTTATATGGTGCTTTGACCGAATTAAGAAAAATCAGGAATGATGCAGCGCATAAATCGATTTCTTTTTTACTAACAGATTTAAAAGATAGATTGAATAAAGTTTATAACTTGGGTGATGGAGTGACTGGATTTATTCGAGAAATTTCTATAAAGTGGATGATGGAAATGAAGTTTGAATCTCTCAAGAGTATATTTGATAAGTTTGAAGTACCAGAGGAAAAGAGAAAAGAGCGGGTTTTAGAGTTATTAGGTGATAAAAAAATCCTGCACGCTTTAGAAAAGCAACTTCCACATTGGGAATTAATTCTTGGGCTATGTTTATTGTGC
>DATEMK010000496.1:0-5448 GCA_035275625.1 Bacteroidia bacterium | reverse complement strand
TCCATAAAACAATAAGAAAAAAGAGTTTAAGTGATGTCCTGAATCTTCGGGTAGCGGGTCAGTTTAGATTTTTTGTTCTTCTTAGTGTCTTTGTGCCTTAGTGGCAAAATAATTTTTAAAGTATAGGCACAAAAAAACACTAAGCCATACAGTTTCATTTAAAGTTTTCAAAATGAGACACTGCCTGAAATTCAAATTGATCCGCTACCGGATCTTCAGAGAAAAAATATTTTGAAGTATCTTTAAATAATTAGTTTAAAAAAATGCGTACAGTATTTATAACTGCTTTGATTTTGAATCTGAATTTTTCATCAGCACAGCAATTGTTGAATGATACTTCTTCACGTTACAATGATATATACAGTTTAGGAGCGGGAGTGCATTACGGATTTATTTTCGCTCATGTAAAAGAAGTGGAGAATACAAAAGGTTCCCTGCCATGGGGAATTGAAATTGACTTGAGCCGCCAGCTTATTAATAATCCGGTGTGGGACGAATGCCGGTGTTATCCGCGCACGGGATTAGTTGTTTCTTATTTTGATCTTGATAACAGTGTCCTTGGCAAAAGCATAAACGCAGCCTGGTATGTAGAGCCGTTTTTATCTGTTCATCACCGCATCAATTTGTCCATGAAGGGCGCTGCCGGATTATCGTACCTGACAAACCCTTACAATGAGATAAGCAACCCGGGAAATATGTCTTACAGCACCCATTTAAGTTTTTATCTTGCAATGGGCCTGGGCTTGAATCTGGAACTTAATGATCATTTTTCTGCGAAGCTTTCGGCTTATTATAATCATAGTTCAAACGGTGCGGTCAAAGAACCTAACAAAGGAATTAACCTCCCTGTATCTACCCTTCATATATATTATGCTTTAAACCCTTCTTTGTTTCCGGAGCGGCAAAAAAATCACGGATCAGGTTATCGCAAAAAACCGGTTCGCAAAGAAGTTTTGCTTTTAGCAACCCAGAGGTCTTTGCTTTATAATGAAAACGTTCACTATCTTATTATCGGTGCAGGCTTTAACGCAAGCAAACAATTAAGCGGCATGCATGCGCTGTCTTTAGGAATAGAAGGGATTGCCGATTATTCAGTGCGGAAGCGTTTGCAGCAGGACAATAAAAGTGAAAAAAGCTTTTTCCAGGCCGGCATTTTGATCGGCCACGAATTTTTAATGGGTAAATTTATTTTCAGTCAGCAGCTTGGCGTTTATGTTTTTAAACAAATACCATATTACGATGACGTTTATCAACGATACGGCCTTACTTATTTTTTTCACAAATCATTTGGTGCAGGTATCAGCCTGAAGGCGCATCGTCATGTTGCCAATTTCCTGGATGGCAGAATTGTTTATCGTTTCTGAATCTACATCCCCGAAATCCTTATGACTCACATTTTTATGTTGACGGTGAAATCGAAGAAATTATTTATTCTTGCATTGAACTAAAACCGGATTATGAAAAATTGCTCAATTCCATTCGGAGGATATTTGCTTATTGCTTTCCTGGTTCCATTTCTTTCATTTTCTCAAACCATGAATCGTCCGCCTGACAGAATGAAAATGTTATCCGCATTCAGTGGGGAATGGAAGGGTGAGTTTTCAGAACTAAGAAAAGGAAAAAAAACAAGAACAAAGATTTCTCATATATCCGAAAAAGTGGCGGGAGGATGGGCTGTGCAGGTTTCGGAAAGTGCGAATCTTCCTGATAAGGGTAAATACATGTCGGTAAAAATATTCAGCTATAGCAATGCGGGAGACACAACTTACATGTATATAGTGGACAACCTGGGTGCGACTTATTTTTACACAGGTACATGGAAAGGAAACAAACATCTCGATTTAACCTCGAACACCATTGATGAAAAAGGCAAGGCTCTGAAGAAAGAAGTAAGTTATGATTTCAAAAATATGAGAGAATACGAATACAAATATATTTCTTCCATTGGTGATTCTGTTGAATCCGTCATTGAAATGAGTATGAAAAAACAATAATTCCTGAATTATTATTTTCTGAAATCAAATTTTTACTTCTTTCCATTTTCCTCTCTTGAAAATTAGTATTCCGGCAACAGTTAAAAGCGTTTCTGCAATTACAATCGAAGAAAAAAGCCCGTCAGGACCAAATGAAAATGTAATGGCAAGTAAATAAGCCAGCGGGATCTGGATGCACCAGAAAGCAAAAAAATTCAAGATGGTCGGAGTGCGGGTATCACCAGCCCCGTTAAACGATTGTGCAACGATCATTCCGTAAGAAAAAAAGATATAGCCCACCGAAATTATTGTCAAACACCTCGTGGCATATTGAATTACTTCAGGCACATCCGTGAAGAAAGAAACAATTGCTTTTGCAAAAAGCAGGAAAATGATCATCACTGTAACCATAAAAACCATATTGAAAAAGCCGGCCCGCCAGACAGATTTTTCTGCCCGGTCAGGTTGTTTTGCACCGAGATTCTGACCGACCATTGTTGCTGCTGCATTAGCCATTCCCCATGCAGGAAGTATAGTAAAAACAATTACACGAATGGCGATGGTATAACCTGCCAGCGCCATGCTGCCGAAATGCGCCATGATACGCATCAGGAAAATCCAGCTCGCAGAAGCTATAATAAATTGACCTGTCCCTCCTGCTGAAACATTAATGAGTGTTTTGATTATTGTCCAATCAACTTTCCAGTTATCTGCATGAATTTTAATTATTCCTTTTCCTTTAAACAAATGATACAATTGATACAAAACACCTGTGGCTCTGCCAATGGTTGTTGCAACAGCAGCACCCTCAACACCTAATTCAGGAAATGGTCCGATTCCAAAAATAAAAAGCGGGTCAAGTACTATATTTATAATGTTTGCAATCCAAAGTGATCGCATAGCAAGCGCTGCATTCCCGGCACCCCGAAAAATTCCATTGATAAGAAACAGCAACATGATCACAAAATTTCCGGTCAGCATTATTTTTGTAAATCCTTTTCCCTGTTGGATAACCTCCGCTGAAGCTCCCATCAGGTGAAGAATATCCTCTGAAAAAAATATTCCGGCTATGCTAATCAATGCAGAAATGAATAACGCAATGTAAATTGCCTGTACGGCTGCTACGGCTGCTGCTGCATTATTTTTTTCACCCACTCTCCGGGCTATCATCGCAGTGGCTCCCATTGCCAACCCCCAGCCAAGCGAATAAACAATAGTCAGCATGGATTCTGTCAAACCTACTATGGCAACTGCATCCACACTGATTTTGCTTACAAAAAAAATATCTACAACAGCAAAAAGAGATTCCATTGCCATTTCAAGAATCATCGGAACAGCAAGTAAAATGATGGCACGGTCAATACTGCCGCCTGTTATGTTTGCCTGTTCACCACGGATGGCTTTTTTAATGAGCGAAAGACCTGAAAAAAATTTCATAAAAAAATTATTTAAAAGTGAACCGCATAATAGGTCTTGTTTTCGAATTACGGGCTGATTCTTTGAACCCTGCTTTTAGAAACGAAGAGGCGATACCTGTCCATACAAAAACATCGGGCAAATCTTTTTTAAGATCTGACGGATATGCCTCAATGATTTTTACTTTTTGTTTCCGGCAATATTCAATTACTCCTTTTAAAAGTTCAACCGACAATCCCTGTCTTCTGAACGGCCTGTTTATAAAAAAACAGGTAACCGACCACACCGGCTTATCATCTATTCGCTTTAAAACTCTCGAATTTTCAAGGCGAATAAATTTTTCTCTTGGCGCCACAGCGCACCATGCAACAGGCTCATCATTTACATACCCGATCACCCCGGCAGGTTCACCGCTATTCACAATTTTCTGAATGGCTTTCCTGTTTTTTTCACCTTTCATTTTTTCAAAATCACTGCTTTTCAATCTCCAGGTCATGCACCAGCAGCCGCCACAGGCACCACGCTCACCGAATAATTTTACAAAATCATTCCAGCGCGATTTATCCAATGGATACGTAATTAATTTCTGAACTTTTTGTTTTGCCATTACTTGAAAGGCTAAAGGTAAATTGAAAAGGTTGTCCATACCGGACAACCTCTTATTTTGTGGGCCTACTTGGGCTCGAACCAAGGACCACTTGATTATGAGTCAAGTGCTCTAACCAACTGAGCTATAGGCCCAACTTTTGGTTTAAAATTTAAGGTTCTCCATCTGATATTGGACTCTCTTCCAAAACCTCAAATCTTAAATCCTTTTTCAGGGATTGCGAAATTATATATTTGCAGCCAATTAGCCAAAGCATGCAGAAGGAAAATAATTTTCAAGTCAAAAACATCATTCTTGATCTCGGGGGAGTGATATTGGATGTAAGTTATGAAGGTGCTGTAAATGCCTTTAAGAAACTGGGTGTTGAAAATTTTGATGAATTGTTTTCAAAGAAAAAACAAGATCACTTTTTTGATAATTATGAAAAAGGAATTATTGCTGATGAAGAATTCCGTGATGAAATCAGGAAGCATATTCCGAAACCGCTTTCTGATGAGCAAATTGACAAAGCATGGAATGAATTAATTTATACCGTTCCGCCTTCGCGAATGGAATTTTTAATACGCCTCAGGAATAAATATCGTTTGTTTCTGTTAAGCAACACAAACAAAATTCACATTAAAGCGTTTACTGAAATTCTGGATAACCAGTTTGGCAAAAACATTTTTATGCAATTATTTGACAAAATTTATTTCAGTTGTAATGTACATATGCGAAAACCGGACGCTGAAATTTTTGAACTTGTGATCAATGAAAATAAATTAAAAGCAGAAGAAACAATTTTTATTGATGATTCTATTCAGCATGTTGAGGGAGCAAAAAAAACCGGATTGACTGCATACCATCTTGATTTATCTAAAGATACATTGGAAACTCTTCTTCCGAAAATTCTATCACAACAACTTCAAACTTCAAACTTCAAACTTTAAACTTTATTCCCTTTCCTGGCACAGTTCAATCAAAACACCATTCGTTGATTTCGGATGTAAAAAACAAACCAGCTTATTATCCGCTCCGGGTTTTGGTTCATCATTAAGCAACACAAATCCTTCTTCCTTCAATCTTTTCATTTCAGCATGAATATCTTTTACATCAAAAGCAATGTGGTGAATACCTTCTCCTTTTTTGTCAATAAATTTTGAAACAGGGCTTTCAGAAGAAGTAGCTTCGAGCAATTCAATTTTGTTATCACCGATTTTAAAAAATGAAGTATTTACAGATTCACTTGCCACCATTTCCGTTTTGTAATGCACTTGTCCGAAAAGTTTTGCAAACAATGCATTGGAATTTTTAAGGTTTTTAACTGCTATTCCGATATGCTCTATTTTATTCATAGCTTAAATAATTAATCAGACAATTCATCTTTGTCGTTTGCACGATTTTCTTTTTTATAAATATAGTGAATCTTAACTCTTTCTTTTTCCTCAGGAGTATTTTCATTTTGAATATTCT
>DATEMK010000495.1:0-3482 GCA_035275625.1 Bacteroidia bacterium | reverse complement strand
TTTCTTTTTTGAATAAAGTGGCTGGGATGTTTTAGATCTTGCCAGAATCTAGGTTTCAGGATTTCTAAGAATAATTATTTAAGAAGCCCCATTGCTTGAACATATTCAATGGTTTCATAAAGCACTTCAAAATAGCTTAGTTTTTTAAGGTCTTTATTATAAGGTTGAGATAGATTATAATCTCTTACCCGCACTGAAATCTGTCTATCTGCACGCAGTATTTCACAATCAAAATAGTTTCCAGTATTATCGTTATTTACAGTTAATTGCATTTTGCTGTTTTTTGCTTCGGCCTCAAATCTTGCATAGTAAAGTAAAAGAATTAAAAGTGAATATTTTCTTAAATCTTTGGGGTCGTCTTTGTCGGGTATAGCTTCATAGTCTCTTCTTTCTTTGCATTTTTTTATTGCTGTTTTAAGATTCTCAAGTGTTCCAAATAAATATTTCAAATATTCTATAACAATCAACCCACCGTGACCAAGGTTAGCATGATTTTCAATAGTGTCTTTTAAATGAATTTGGCGATAATGAATGGTGAATCCTTTTGAGATCGGTTTTAATAAAGATCTAAGGTTGATAATATTTGCCTGAATAAGTATCTTTAAAATATATTTAATACTTATTAGTACATCAGAATCTCTTTCAACATAACGCTCCTCTGTCTCACCAGCTACTTTAAACTTAAGTAACAACTTTCTTGAAATGAAATTATCAATGGCCTTTGAATTATCAAATTGAAAAACATCAGTACTGTAAAATTTATCAATATAACCGGTGAAATCTACCTCTGTTCCATATTTAGAATGAAAAATATTTCTTATGTTTTCTATATCACAAACAAAAATTATTTTATCAAAATCAAACTTGTTTAAATCATCATTGTAAATATCAAAATGTGCTGCAAAGACATTTAACAAGCGAAAAATATGTTCTGGGTCAATTCTGTCTAAATCTTCAATAATTAGTGCTATCTGTTTATTTTTATTCTTTTCTTTAATTTGTTTAATCAGATCCTTAATTAAAACAGTAATTGCATCTTCTTCATAAATTGAACCTTTTTGTTTTATGATCTTTTTAATTAAGGTTTCAATCTTGTTTGAATTATTGCCTCGTGTTTTTTTATCATATTCTTTAAATTTTTCCGGGATTTTGGAAAACACTTCAAGAAAGGTGGAGACATTTTTTCCTATTTTCGGAATGGCTTCAATTATTGGCTTGAGTATTTCATAGGATTCATTTATTGCAAAAAACTGGAGTGAAAGTAATTTTGAAATATTTTCGTCAATTTCAATCTCATTAATATAGCCATTCAAAATATTTAAAAGTATGTCATATTTAATTAATTCAAAAATATCTTCATTCAATGTAACTGAATAATTAACCGGGTACATTTTAAAAACAATGAAGTCCTCACTATTCTTTTCAAAAAAATCATTTATAAAAAAGGTTTTTCCTGAACCAAATGCTCCTGAAAAAACTATTCGTTTATTAAAGTTATTTGAAATGTGCTCATAAAATCTTGAGCGTTCATTTTTTAAATCAATTATGTTTTCTTCATTCATTTTATCTATGGCTAGTTTTGATATGTCCCTTTTTTACCAATTCATGAATTGTAATTTCTTCTCTATTATCGGGTACTTTCAAACTTAATATCAAATCTATTGGTGTCACAAATGAAATTGGATCGCCATCTGTTATATCAAAACCACTCGAATTTATTCCAATAACCACGTTGTTTTTGAGAACAGGCCCACCACTTGCACCTCCTTCGATTTTCATATTTGTGTGATAGCATTTGTTATTGACCAATGGAGATCTATCCATGAGTTCAATAATTTTTCCCGCTGACCATGTGCCTTTAAAACTCAATTCAAATGTACCGCTCTCAATTTCTGCTGCTTCACTCAATGGAAATGCGAATGTTCTGACCTCATCACCCTCTGATAATGGTTTTAAATTTAATTGAAATGCTGGAGCAATTTCAGGTTCAACATTTGATCCATCGCTTAACCTTCGTTTACCTAAATAGCCAACTACAATATCTGCATTTCTATGCATCCTATAGTAAGCAATTGGTCTAAGATGTCTTTCTTGTTTTTTAGTGGTTTGAATTGCATACAAAGTCGGTTCATAGCTGTTTTCGTTTTCAAATGCAACATGCTTTGCAGTTACAAATCCTCCGTACGGGTTAATAAAAAAACCTGTACCTAAACATTTCCAGATATTTGTTTTTGGATTATAAGTAATTAATGGAAAAATTGATTCTTCAGGATTAAATTTTTGTGACTGTGATTTTGCCAGCATAATCTTCCAAATTTTCGATAATCTGTTCTTTTTTATTTTCATCGTCCTGTGTTTCAAACGACACTCATTTCCAGCCTCGGCTGTTACATTTTAGCGAAAGTAATTTTTCTTTTCCAATTTCCGGTATTGAACCGGAATCATAAACAGGTTCCTTTTTTCCGGGTTGCTGGTTAACCCCTGCCATCAAATTCACCAGAATTGGTGATTGACTTCATGCATCAAACTTTTGAACTTCGTGCCGTTAAAAATGAGTGTTTATAAGCATTACCTGTCATTCATGATTTATGAATAAAATAAAATTAAATCTGCTGCTCCTGGTTTTTACTTTTTGGGGAATAATGTATGTAGATGCGCAGACCTTCCAGTGGGCAAAGCGCATGGGTGGAATTGCTTTCGAAGCAGGCCAAAGTATTACTGTTGATGTTGCGGGCAACGTCTATTCATCAGGAGAATTTATCGGCTCAGTGGATTTTGATCCCGGTGCAGGAGTTGTAAGTTTAAATGCTAACGCAGGAAAATACTATGTTTCCAAGCTAACCACGGCAGGCGTTCATGTTTGGGCAAAGAACTTTGGAGCCGGAGCCACTGCAATTGCAGTTTGGACGATGGCAACCGACCCGGCAGGAAATTTATTTTTAGCCGGTTCCTTTAACGGAACAGCCGATTTTGATCCCGGTGCAGGAGTGTGCAATTTTACATCAAACAGCAATTTAGACGGGTTTCTTTTAAAGCTGAGCAGCGCAGGCATTTTTATGTGGGCGGTGCATTATCATTCAACAATGTGGGCTGAAGCAAATGCAGTAGCAACGGATGCCGCAGGCAATGCGTATGTTATTGGCGAATTTCAAAACACAATTGACCTTAATCCCAGCGCCACCGCGTACAATCTTACTTCAGCAGGTTTGAAAGATATTTTTATAACCAAGCTCACCTCTGCAGGCGCTTTTGTCTGGGGCAAAAGAATAGGGAGCGCTTCCGGTGACGATGAGCCGTATGGCATAACCTCAGATGCAGCGGGCAACACAAGCATAACAGGTTATTTTGACGGCTCTGCCGACTTTGATCCCAATGCCGGAGCTTTTGTTCTTACCTCTGTTTCCACGGGTCTCGGTGATGCATTTGTAACCAGGCTGGATGCCGCAGGCAACTTTATATGGGCAAGACGCATGGGGGGCGTA
>DATEMK010000494.1:0-17119 GCA_035275625.1 Bacteroidia bacterium | reverse complement strand
GCAGGAAATTACAATGTACCTGTTGACAGTCTTTCGAACTTTTACCTCGTAAATCACGGGACTGTGCAGGCGGATACGATTGGTCCACTGGATCAGGATATGATGTTTATGAAAGTTTCTTTCCCCGTCAATACCACTGCCACGATTTGCGCAGGGGATTCTTTTTATTTCGGAGGAGCATTTCATTACACTGCCGGAACATATTACGATACTTTACACCTGGCACCGGGCCAGGATTCTGTCATTGTATTATCATTATCCGTCAAGCCACTTCCATCAGCAGCCATTACTACAGCCGGATCAACATCCATTTGTGCGGGTGAAAGTATAACATTGAACGCAATCCCTAATAATAACCGAACCTATCAATGGAAAAAAGGAGGAACAGATATTCCGGGGGCAACAGGATCAGCATATACTGCAGAAATTGGTGGAGTTTATAAAGTAAAAGTGACAAACACTGTTACCGGATGCTCAAAAATTACGACTCCGGGTATCGTAGTAACAGTTAACCCTCTTCCAACTGCTGTCATTACTCCTCAGGGGCCTACCACTTTCTGCGCAGGCAGCAGTGTTGTTCTGAAAGCAAATTCAGGTTTCGGCTTAACTTATAAGTGGAAAAAAGACGGAGTATTTATCAGCGGTGCAAACTCAATCAATTATACAGCATTTGTTGCCGGAACTTACAAAGTACGAGTCACAAACAATAACAGCTGCAAGAAAACTTCACCGGGAACTGTTGTGTCCGTACCGTGTCGTGAAGAACAAAATTTTATTGAAACCAATTCGGATTTATCAATCTTCCCTAATCCTTCCCCCGGTAAATTCACCATCCAATCAGCCATTGATAAAATTTCTCAAATTATCATAACCAATCTCTCCGGTCAGACCATTTATAAAATAGAATTACCTGGTTCCACTTTAGAGATTGTCCCGATTCATCGGGAGGTAAGAGGCATTGAAATTGATTTAACCAATCAGCCTAAAGGAATTTACATGGTACAGGTAATAACAGGTAAGGAAGTTTACAATCAGAAAATAGTTTTGGAATAGTTTTTCTAAAACTGCTCCAGTGCAGAAAAGAAAAACCCTCCTTCAATCCCGGCATTCTCATCACTGTCTGATCCGTGCACGGCATTCGCTTCAATGGAAGTTGCAAATAAATTCCTGATAGTTCCCTGTGCGGCTTTGGCCGGATCAGTTGCCCCGATCAATGTGCGAAAACTTTCCACTGCATTTTCTTTTTCAAGGATGGCTGCAACAATAGGTCCTGACGACATGTATTTTACAAGCGCATCATAAAAAGGACGCTCCCTGTGTATGGCATAAAATTTACCTGCGCTTTCAGGAGTGAGGCGCGTGTATTTCATCGAAACGATCTTAAAACCCGCTTTAATTATTTTGTCTAAAATTGCTCCCGTATGCCCGGCTGAAGTTGCATCGGGTTTAATCATGGTAAATGTTCTGTTTGTAGCCACTGTTAGAGTTGTGAGTTATGAGTTACGAGTAAAAAATTATATTCCCTTAAAAATTTTGGAGTGCAAAAGTAGGACGATGAAATGAAAGTTGCAACATTAAAAATATGAATCAACGAAAAAGACATCCTGACCAGAAACTTTAAACTTTAAACCCTCTTTCCCCTACCTTTGCAAATTCTGAAAATGTATGATTCCAGATTTTGATCCGGCTGCTATTCGTGAAATTGCAGCATTATTAAGTACCCCAAAAAAGATAGTCATTGTTCCTCATGCCAAGCCTGATGGAGATGCCATGGGGTCTTCACTTGGATTGTACAATTATCTTATTCAGAAAAATCATGAAGCAAAAGTTGTCAGCCCCACGGATTATCCTGATTTTCTTGCGTGGATGGAAGGAAATAAAAATGTAATTATTCATAACAGCAAATCAACGCAGGCAAAAGATGCGTTAGAGGAAGCGGAAATTATTTTTTGCCTTGATTTTAACGCTGCCGACAGGGTGGAAAAGCTTGAAAAGCATTTGCTTCGGTCAAAAGCAAAAAAAATAATGATTGATCACCATCTTTCGCCTGCAAATTTTTGTGATTTCAGCTTTACCTTCCCTGATTCATGCGCAACGGGCGAATTAGTTTATCATTTCATATTTCAATTAGATGGCAAAAAATATTTTAATAAGGCGATAGCCGAATGTTTATATGCAGGCATTATGACAGATACCGGCTCTTTCCGCTTTTCATCCATGACAGCGGATACACACAGGGTTATTGCTGAATTAATAGATGCAGGCGCTGACAATGCAAAAATTCATGAGCTTATTTTTGATAATTTTTCTGCTGACAGGCTGCATTTCCTCGGATTGTGCCTGAAAGATAAATTAGTAGTGTTGCCTGAATTTAACACCGCATATATCAGCGTTACAAAAGAAGAAATGAAAAAATACAATCATCTTACAGGCGATACTGAGGGAATTGTTAATTATGGATTAGGCATTAAGGGAATTCGCTTTTCTGCATTTTTCTCCGAAAGAGATGACCTCGTAAAAATTTCTTTCCGTTCACAGGGAGATTTTTCAGTCCGGGAAATTGCCGCTGAACATTTTGAAGGTGGAGGACATAAAAATGCAGCAGGCGGAAAATCTAAAGTATCATTGGAAGAAACGATTGCAAAATTTACAGCCCTGTTGCCGCAATACAAAGAGAAACTAACCTTATGAAAAAAAAATTTTTGCCCGGCTATGCAATCATGCTGCTTTTATTTCCGCTGCTGTTCATCTCATCCTGCAGTTCAGGACAGGAAAACCAGGAAAAAATGGATAAAGAAAAACTAAAAGAAACCCTGATACGTGCCAATAAACTTTACATGAACAAACAATCGGATGATATTGATGATTATGTAAAACGGCATCATCTTCAGATGGATACTACAGCCACAGGGCTGAGAATTAAAATTGATAAACTCGGGTCAGGCCCCCGGCCGGAATTTAAGAATAATGTGACTGTAAAATATATAGTGTCCCTGATAGACGGAACAGAATGTTATCGCTCTGACAGTTTAGGACCGCTCACTTTTTCGATGAACCATGATGATGTTCCGCAAGGCTTGAGAGAAGCTGTTTCTATGATGAGAGCCGGTGATAAAGCGTTTGCTATTTTGCCTTCTCACCTGGGATACGGGTTGACAGGCGATGCAAAAAAAATTCCTTCCAATGCAACCCTCATTTACCAAATTGAGCTGGTGAAAATTGAGTAAAGAGTAAGCAATTTGGCAATTTAACAATTCAACAATTTTATCATTTTTTTCTGCTAACAAAGGCGATTATTTTTTCAACAATAAAAAAACCGAAGGTCGTTTATTAATATCCGGAATATTTTTTTTCCATTCGCTGATTGTTTTGGTTGAAATCATTTCTGAGTCAAGGGTGATGTCTGTTGCAACACACATTAGTGTGGAAGGTTCGCAAACTGTAATAATGGCTTCCAGCAATTGCATATTCCTGTAAGGTGTTTCAATAAAAACCTGGGTTTGGTTTTTTTTGAACGAATAATTCTCAAGTTCTTTTAATTTAATTTTTAGTTGCTCCTTTTCTTTAGGAAGATACCCGTGAAAACAAAATGATTGACCGTTTAATCCCGAAGCCATTAATGCAAGCAGAATGGATGAGGGTCCCGATAAAGGAACCACTTTTATTTTTTTTTTATGTGCAAGCTCAATGATCAATGCTCCCGGATCGGCCACAGCCACAAATCCTGCTTCGCTGAGCAAGCCCATGTTTTTTCCCTCCAGGGCAGGGCTTAATAATTTCTCCAGGCCTTTTTTTTCATCATGTTTGTCAAGAACATTAATTTTCAGATTCGCCTGGATGATTCCCGCTTCCAGGTTTTTAAAAAAATGCCTTGCTGACTTTTCATTTTCTACTATGAAATATTCAAGAGAAGCAATAATGGCTTTTACCTGTTCAGGAATAACATGATTGGTCCGGGTGCTGCCCAAAGTACACGGAATAGCATATAAAATACCAGTTTGCATACACCTTCTCTGTTTAATTTTGAAGCTGAAAAATACTTATTTTTGTTATGGAACTTATTTTTTCAATATTAATTTTTGATTCGGACTGCAAGCAGCATTATGGAAAAAGTAATTTTTGAAAAACCTTTTCTCAAAATTGTGGCGGATGATGATAAAGAACTTATTCATCTGAGGTGGATAAATTTTGCGCAATCTGATGAATTTCGCGAAGGTCTCAATTTTGCTCTCGATTATGTTCGCAAAAATAAAATTAAAAGATGGCTTGCCAACCTCCGCGACATGTCTATCATAAAAGAAGCGGACCGTGACTGGACAAACAATGAATGGTTTCCCGAAGTTGCAAAAACAGATCTTAAAAGAATGGCTATTCTTGTTTCACTGGATTTCCTTAACCAGTCTGCTGTAACACGCATAATGAATAAAGCAGAACAGGTAATCCGTTTCGAAACAGAATATTTTAATGACATTGACCGCGCCCGCGAATGGTTGATGAAAGAAACCTGATAAGAAATGGAATAATTCGTCATTCTTTTTCCCGGCATTCCAATATTCCATTATTCCACTATTTTTTGCTTTGAAAAATAATTTAAGTTTGCCTGAACAAACCTAAAACAGAAATTTATGAAAAAGAAAATTTACATGCTGCTGTGTTCATTGCTTCCTGTTTTTGCGCTGGCGCAAAATGCAGTGAAAATAAAAGTAACTGATGCGCAAAGTAATTCCGCTCTGCCAGGTGCCACAGTTTTAGTCAAAGGATCCTCAGAGGGTGCATCCTCCGATAATGATGGAATGCTGACGGTACAGGCAAAACCGGATGATGTACTTGAAGTGCGAATGCTTGGATATGAAACGCAAACCGTTGCCGTAAACAATCAAAGTGAAATTACCGTTGCCTTAAAGGTTTCTGCTACTCAATTGACCGATGTGGTGGTCACAGGAACCCGCAGCCCAGGCCGGGTTAAAACAGAAACACCCGTGCCTGTTGATATCATTAATATAAAACAGATTTCATCCTCATCAGGCAGGATGGATTTAACCTCACTCCTGAATTATTCCGCTCCCTCATTAAATTATAATAAACAAAGCGGTGCCGATGGTGCCGATCACGTGGACCTTGCAACACTCAGGGGGCTGGGGCCCGACCAGACATTGGTTCTTATCAATGGTAAACGCAGGCATCAGACTGCTTTTGTCGCGTTGTTCGGAACAAGAGGAAGAGGAAATTCGGGAACGGACCTTAATACAATTCCGGTTGCTGCAATTGATCATGTGGAAATTCTGAGAGATGGCGCTTCTGCCCAATACGGTTCCGATGCCATTGCCGGGGTGATCAATATTGTGCTGAAAAAAAATGTAAAAGAATTTTCCGGTGATATTGGTTATGCAGGTTATTACGATAATAAATACAATCCTGCTTTCAAAGCAGATTTCGGACAATACGTTCACGATAATAAATTTGACGGAAAGGCATTTTCATTTAATGGTGACTATGGTATTCCTATCGGAAAGCATGATGGTTTTATAAACTTAGGTATAAACTATTTTGACCAGGGAAAAACATTCAGGCAGGTATCGGATACTTCCGATCTTTTTAATAACGAAGATGCATTGCCGATTGATCCTTATCGAAGAGCAAATGGAGATGGTTCAGTTAAAACGGGTGGTGCATTTCTGAATGCTGAATTTCCTTGCGGCAGTGGTAAAACTATTGTTTACGCTTTTGGCGGATACAATTACGGAGAATCAGATGCCTATGCATTTACACGAAATTTTTCTGCACGGCCAGACCGCTTTCCGACTGATGCTGATGGTGAATTAATTTTTGTAAATGGCATCATGCAGACTACTTCTGATGGAGAGACATATTTCAATCCTCACATTCAAACTCATATCTCAGATGGGTCATTCGCGGCAGGAGTAAAAGGAAAAATGAACAACAACTGGAACTGGGACATCAGCAATAATATTGGCAGAAATGATTTTCATTTTTACGGAGACAAAACTTTTAATGCTTCGCTGGGCGCGGATAAAACACATTTTGATGACGGTGGTTTTTCGTTCCTGCAAAATACATCTAACCTCAACCTTAGCAAGCAAATTTCAGGAATTGCACAGGGATTTAACTTAGCCGGTGGAGTTGAATACCGCTATGAAATGTATAAGCTGTATGCAGGAGAAGAAGCATCGTACAAGAATTTTGATCCCACTGGCGATAAAGCCACAGGCTCACAAGGCTTTCCGGGCTATCAGCCATCCGATGCAGTGAATGAAAACCGCTCAACAGTGGGTGGCTATGTGGATGCTGAATTAGATGTGACAAAAAAGTTTTTGATCACAGGTGCGGTACGTGCTGAAAATTACAGTGACTTTGGGTTTACTCACAATTACAAAATGTCAACCCGTTACAAAGTGGCTGATAATTTCAGCCTGCGTGCATCGGGAAGCACAGGATTTCGCGCTCCTTCCTTACAGCAAATAAATTTCAGTTCCACCTATACAACGGTGCAGGGACTGGTTATTGCTGAAGTTAAAATCGCTCCCAACTACAGTGAGATTACAAAAGCAGCGGGTATTCCCGAGCTGAAGCAGGAAAAAGCCATCAATGCGGGCGGAGGATTTACATGGTCACCCGTTAAAAATTTCAACATAACGGTTGACGGGTACTGGGTGCAGGTAAAAGACAGGGTAGTGTTGTCCGGGCAGTTTGACGGAAGCGATGCAACATTGGATCCTGTTTTTCTCAGCACTTTAAATTCTTTTAATGCCGCGTATGCCCAGTTTTTTGCCAATGCGGTTAACACAACCAACAAGGGAGTGGACGCGGTAATTGAATATAAAAAAGTAATGGAAAAAAATTCTTTCCGTGTAACGCTTGCAGGAAATTATCAGAAAATGACTATTGACAAAATAAATGTTCCGGCAAAGCTTAATGACACTGAGCAGCACCGCCAGACGTTCCTGAGCGACCGTGAGCAGGCATTTATTCTTGCCTCAGCGCCCGAAATGAAAGGCGCTTTATCACTTGAGTACGGATTAAATAAATTAACTATAGGTATGCGGTTCACTTATTTCGGAAAAGTTACATTGCTGGGTTATGGCGAAGATGCACTTGGAATTAACCCGATGGTGCCCACTGACGCTGACGGGACAGTTTATGTGCCCGATCGCTATATATACAATGGAAAATTAGTGAGTGATATATATCTTTCATATAAAATTTTCAAATCCGCAACTTTAAGCATCGGTGCTGATAATGTATTCAATGTTCATCCTGATTATGGTGCCGTGTCAACAGCAAAGTACTGGGCGTACAATACAGAAACAGGCGGACCATGGGATGCAGTGCAGATGGGTAGTAATGGTATGAGATTATTTACAAGATTGGCATTTAATTTCTGAAGAATTTGCTGATTGATTTTCTCAAACAACAATTTGTAAGGGAAGCGCAGCAAGCAGTTAAAAATCTTCCCGCTGTCAAAAAAAATCAATTATCCTGGTTTGTTTTTCTGTTTCAGAAAATCTGCAATCATTTCGTTATGATCAAAAGCCAATTTCATATCAGCATAATCCGTAGTCTGAAGAATTTCTTTTGCATCATCATTTGCTTCGGGAATCCCGCCAATAGCTTTAGCTGAATAAGTAATGGTAACAGTTCTCCCTCTTGGGTCTCTTCCGGGTTTTGAATAGACACCAATTAACGCTGTAAGCTTTACATCAAGACCCGTTTCTTCTTTGGCTTCGCGCACTGCAGTTTCTTCAATTGTTTCTCCTTCATCCATTAATCCGCCCGGCAATGCCCACATATCTTTATATGGATCATTTCCACGTTTGATCAGAATAATGCTTCCATCATTATATTCAATTATAATGTCGGAAGCTAAAACAACTTTAAAAAAATCTTTCATTTGCTGCAGGCAGAAAAGTTAGTAAATGATTTAACTTAAAACTGCAATAACAGAAATCTCAATATTCGCATCCTTCGGCAAACGCACCGCCTGGACGGTTTCTCTTGCAGGAAAACCGGATTCAAAAAAACTTCCATACACTTCATTCATAGCGGTAAAATTATTCAGGTCTTTTAAAAAAATAGTTGCCTTGACGATATTGCTCATGGATGCACCCGCTGTTTCAAGAATGGATTTTAAATTAAGCATCGCCTGTCTCGTTTCAGCTTTAATATCTCCTGCAACAAGCTCATTTGTTTTCGGGTCAATGCCTACCATCCCCGAAGTAAAAAGGATATTTCCTGCCTGCACCGCATGACTGTATGGCCCGATTGGCTTTGGACCGTTTTCTGATTTAATTATTTTTTTCATAGAGAGGAAGAAGTTTAGAGTTTTCCCTCTTTAGGAGGGATAAAGTTTCACATCAATTTTCAAAGATAACTTTTGCTGTCAAATTATCTTTACTTTATTGCATCATCACATTTTCAAATCACCAAATCATTTCTTCTTTTCCATAATCCGGTGCGGCTCTTTCAACTGTGTAAAGCCGAATTTGGCATAAAGAGAATGAGCATCTCTTGTTCCAAGCAGCCATTTGTCAACCTGCAATTCTTCTCTCTCAAGAATATATTTTAATAATAACTTGCCATATCCTTTTCCTTTATGTTCATCCACAATAAAGACATCCAGCAAATAAGCAAAGCGTGCAAAATCAGTTAACACTCTCGCAAATCCAATTTGGATCCCTGATTTGTATAAACCGAAGCACAACGAATTCTTAATTCCGGTTGCAACTCTTTCTTTACTGATGCCCGGTGACCAGTAAGAAGCAGTGAGCACCCGGTGAATTAAATCAAGGTTTAATTTTGATTTATCTGTATTGATTGCAACTTCTTCAGGTGAAATCTTTTCTTCTTTAATTTTAAAATCAGTAGTCGGGCAGATGCTTTTTCTCAAAATAAATTCTGAATGCCCTCTGACAATACAATCTTTTAATTCGCCAACCATTTCATAACCCAGTTTCAGGTAAAATTTTTTTGCATTTTCATTGAACGAGGAAACACACAAAAAAATATTCGCGTGTTTTTCAAAATATATTTTTTCAATATCAAGGATCAATTTTGTCCCGAGACCTTTTCCCCTGTATTCTTTTTTAACTCCTATTGATTGTATGAAAGGAGCAATTGATCCTTGTGTGTTCATGATGACAAACCCAAGAAACCCGCTTTCATTTTTAGCAACATAGACATCAGCATATTTATCATTGAAAATCAGTAATGCTGTTTCATACGTTCTTTTGAATGTAATCCACGGTTCGGATGTGCTCATAATTTCAGCACATTCCTTCAAATCATTTTCAGTGTTTAATTTTTGAAGCGAATAATCCATTTCAAATTTATTTTATTGTTTTTTGGAACACTGATGATGTGGATTTAGCAGATAAAGGCGGATTTAATCCGTGAGAATCCGCAAAATCAGCGTCATCAGCGTCCTGTTTTTTCAAACCGTGAAAATAAAAAATGCTTTTTAATATTAAGTAACTTTGCCGCGATAAAAGCAAATTGTTCTATCGCTCTTTGAGAAATCAGGGGGAGGAAAGTCCGGGCAACGCAGAGCACCGCACCCGCTAACAGCGGGGTTCCCCGGAAGAAATTCCGGGGAAACAGAAAGTGCCGCAGAAAACTATACCACCTTGGTGCAAATCAGGGAAAGGGTGAAAACGTGAGGTAAGAGCTCACGGTTGTGGTTGGCAACAATCATAAAGGGTAAACCTTGCGGGTTGAAAAGCCAAATAAGTTCCGATTGTGAAACGGCTCGTTTCCATCGCTGTGCAAACAGCATCTCGGGATGGGTAGGCTGCTACAGGTTGCAGGCAATTGCAATCGCAGATAAATGATAGAACTCGACAGAACCCGGCTTACAGATTTGCTTTTATCTTTTTGTTTGAGGTTTGAAGTTTGAGGTTTGAAGTTCAAAATTTAACCTTAACGTCAAACTTCAAACCTCAAACTTCGAACTTTCCTATGAGAAAACTTTTAATCTACATCAGCAACCAGCACGAAACTATTTTAAGGCTGATTATTATTTCCCTGACTGTTTTTATCATCATCAACCTTCTTCCTCATCGTGTCCGTTACAAGTTTGAATTTCACAAAGGGACGGCATGGCTGGATAAAGATTTATCCGCACCTTTTGATTTCGCAATCAATAAAGAAAAGGATACGGTTGAAGCTGAAAAAAAAGATATAGTAAAAACAGCACCATTATTTTTTAATACGGATACGTCAATTCATTCGAAAACGCTTGAAAAATTCCGGAGTTCTCTTTCTTCTGACGTCACTGTCCTGGATTCATCTCAAATAAAAATTTCAGACATAGCCCTTTCGGAACAATTTAAACAAACAGGTGAGAAAATTTTAAACATAATTTATGCGAAAGGAATAATTGAATCAGAACCCAAGATCAATGTCAATGAAAATACAAAGCTCAGGCTCGTTAAAGGTAAAGTTGCCGAAACCGCCTATGGTAAAGATGTTTTTACAATGTCTTCTGCCGCGGCTTTTGTTGATGAACTTTTAAAGCAATTTTCACCCGGTGACAAAGAAAAATTAAAAAAACAATTAACCGGTGCATTGCGCCCTGATCTTTTTTATGATATTTCTGCGACCGAAGCATTCCGTAAGCAACTGACGGATAACGTATCCCTTACCCGTGGAATGGTAAGCAAAGGCGACATCATCATTTCAAGAGGCGAAGTAATTTCCGATGACAAGTTCAATGTACTTCAATCTTTGCGGCAGTCCGTTGAGGAAAACAAGCAGGGAACTGAATCCGACCTTTCTGTGTTCCTTGGCCAGCTTGCCATAGTTTGCATTGCCATCAGCGTGCTCATGATTTTTCTGGCCACTTTAAGAAAAGATGTTTTTAGCGACAATAAAAAAATCACTCTCATCTGCGTGCTCATCATACTGATCACGCTCATCTACACGCAGGCGCTCAGGCTCAATTTTATCAGTCTTTACCTGGTTCCCTGCTGCCTGCTTCCTATCGTAATAAGGGTGTTTTTCGACACGCGCCTTGCATTATTCACGCACGTGCTCACTATTCTTATACTTGGCTCTGTGGCGCCCAATGGCTTTGAATTTGTTTTCATGCAAACCATTGCCGGCATGATCACCATTTTCATTTTTGCTCATTTAAGAAAGCGCGCCCAGCTTTTTATTTCCGTCAGTATGATCTTTATTTCTTACCTGATCTGTTACCTCGCGCTCTCCATCGTGCAGGAGGGAAGCTTTGCCGAAATCAATTACATAAACATCGGCTGGTTGTTCGGAAACGTTTTGCTGACGCTCTTTGCCTACCCGCTCATTTACATGTTCGAAAAATTATTCGGGCTCACGTCTGATGTGTCATTGATGGAACTTTCCGACATGAACTCCACGCTTCTCCGCGAATTATCCCTGAAAGCTCCCGGCACCTTTCAGCACTCCATGCAGGTGGCTAACCTTGCCGAAGCTGCTGTTTACAAAGTGGGCGGCAACACACTGCTGGTTCGCGTAGGTGCATTGTATCACGACATCGGCAAAATGGATATGCCATTATACTTTATCGAAAATCAAAGCACCGATGTCAATCCTCATGACGATCTTTCTTTCGAAGAAAGCGCTGACATTATTATCAGTCATGTAATAAGAGGAATTGAAAAAGCCCGTAAAAACAATCTGCCTGATTTAATCATTGATTTCATACGCACGCATCACGGCACCACTATGGTGCAATACTTTTATCAATCTTATCTTAAAAATTATCCTGAAAAAATTGTGGATGAAGATGATTTCCGTTACCCCGGTCCGCTGCCCTTCTCCATCGAAACTGCCGTCCTCATGATGGCTGACTCTGTAGAAGCCGCTTCGCGAAGCCTTCAGAAGCACGAAGCTGAAACCATTAATAAATTAGTTGAAGATATTATCGAAAGCCAGATTCACCAGCAGCAGTTCATCAATTGCGATATTACTTTTAAAGACATTTCATCCATCAAAAAGATTTTTAAAAAGATGCTGATGAGTATTTATCATGTGAGGGTGGAGTATCCGCATTAAAGTGTATATTTGTTTTTACAAAATTTAAACCCCATGAAAAAACAATTTTTTTTATTCCCATTTTTTGTAATGATTTTATCTGCATTGAATGCCCAGGTAATTACTCCTCCCTATTTTAATAATTTCGAAAGCGGTGCTTCGGGGTGGGCTGCAGATACAACAACAACAAATTTGTGGCAACTGGGTCTGCCAAATTTTGGAACTACCACTGTTGCGTTTTCAGGGGTTAATGCATGGAGTTTTGATTCCGACTCAACTAATTCAGAGGCGATTCTGTACTCACCGGTTTTTGATTTCAGTACCACTATAGATGCAACTTTATCATTTTGGCTGAGTTTTGATACCGAGCAAAACTGGGATGGTACCCGTCTTGAATATAACAAGAACAATACGGGATGGACACTTCTTAGTAACGGGGCAACTTCTTTTAACTGGTACAACATGTCCGCAATTAATTGCAGTGGACAACCTGCATGGGCAGGCAGTTCAGCCTACCTCCAAAATCCAACTGCAGCCGGGTGGGCGTATGCTGAAAACAAATTAAATGCATTGAATGGATTGGGTCCAAATGATGTACAGTTCCGGTTTGTCTTTTGTTCAGATGCGAGCGTTATATCAACTGGTGTCTCAATAGATGATTTTTCCATTCATGTTCCCCAACCAGATGATGCCGGCATTTATAATATAATAAGACCTTATTCTTCTTCAGCTGCAGGTTATTCTTCACCTGTAAGTTTTGAAATTAAAAACTATGGAAGCAATAATCTTTCATCATTTGATGTTTCATATTCGCTTGACGGAGGAGCGCCTGTTACGCAAACCTGGAATGGCACGCTTCTTCCCGGTGCTATTGATACAGTGGTATTTCCAAATATAACTGTCCCCACAGGCAGCTATAGCATTTGCGCATATACTTCCCTTGCCGGTGATCCGAATAATACAAACGATACTTTGTGTGTGCAAAGAACCGGGGTAATACCATTTATTGATATTACGAATTACCCTGATACTTCATCTTATTCTCCATGTGATATTCCATACCAGTACAATGATTTTATTTATGGAACTACTTTCGGTTTAAATTTTGGCGATACTATTTTAATTCATGCCGCCTGGGGAGACGGAACTGACGATACTTATATACTACCCGGCAATGGTTCGATCACATTGCAGGTTACTCACAGTTATACGTTCCCCGGCCAGTTCTCCATACAGTATGTCGCTACTGCGTTAGGCGGAGGCCTCAGCGATACAATTACCATGTACAACCAGGTTATTTTATCTGACTCGTGCGAAGTGATTTCCGGAACTGTTTATTTTGATTCAAATGCAAATTGTATGTTTGATGCCGGAGATACAAAACTGTACAGCATTCCTGTTGAATTGCAGACGGGTGGCGGTACGTTTCTATGGGATTTTACAGATATAAACGGAGATTATAATTTCAATGTTCCGATTGGTTTGACTTACGATATTATTTTAACACCTGCTAATAACTTATATACACCGACTTGCCCTGCAAGCGGAATATATCCTAATATTTCTGTCTTACCTTCAACCGGAAATGATTTTGCAGTGGACGCCACACCCGGTTACGATTTGCAGCCAACCGTATTTACCTGGAACGTGCGCCCCAATTTCAACAGCACTGTTAATCTTACCATGCGCAATAATTTATTATTGCCTGTGATGGGGGAACTTCGCTTTCCTGTTGATACCAATAGTTTTAATTATGTAAGCGCTGTTCCTGTTCCGTCTTCAATAAGTGGAGATACATTGATCTGGAACAGCGGTTTGCTCAGTTATAATTCAGGTAACTTTAATGCGGATGTTGTTTTGTTTGCTAAGCCCGGCCTCCAGATTGGCGAAACTGTATGTTTGTCTGCAATTGCAGAACCCATCTTTTCTGACAGTGTTCCGTCAAACAACATAGCGTCAATATGCAGAGTGGTAACCAATTCAGCTGACCCGAATGACAAGAATGTTACCCCATCAGGACCCATTCAGTCAACCGATAATTTAACATATCATATCAATTTCCAGAATACAGGAAATGATGTTGCGTATAATATTTTTGTTTTAGACACGCTTGATCCTTCTCTTGATATCAGTACCATGCAACTAATTGCTTCGAGTCATTCCATGTCAACCATATTTTTAAACAGCCATGTTATTAAGTTTACGTTTAACAATATTAATCTGCCTGACAGCAATGCAAATGAACCGGCAAGCCACGGATACATTTCTTACTCCATTCGCCCGGTTCAGGGATTAATAAATGGAACGGTTATAAATAACAATGCGGGAATCTATTTTGATTTTAATCCTGCGGTGATGACAAATACAACTTATAATGTCATTGATAATCCTGTCGGCATTTCAGCACCTCTTCCCGAAAATGAATCATTTATAATTTACCCCAATCCGGCACATGATGTGTTGTCAATTGCTGCTAAAAATAATTCTCCTCTTGGAAATATTATATTGAATGATTTAATGGGGAAAGAAATTTTGAACCGGCATGTTTCAGAAAACCGCATGCTTCTGAATGTGAAAAATATCTCAAATGGAATGTATTTTATTTCAATCGAAGAGAATGGAAATAAATTAAAGAAAAAAATAATTATACTTCATTGATTATTTTTTAAAATACTTCTGATTCACTTCTTCAAAGGTTGGTAAGTGTTTATGATGCCACATATCAATCACCACTCCGTCTTTTAAGAGAACCAGGCCGGGATTGGCACGGATAATTGTTTTCAGAGCAGTTTCATCAGCAGTATAAAAGGGATAGAGTGTATTGAGCTCATGCCTGAAATCATCCACCTTAATATCACCACCGCACACCGCATAAAATTTAATTCCTGCTTTCTCGCATTGTTCTGCAAGCGGATTTAATTTTTCTGTGATTGCATCTTTGTCGGTCGCAGACATTTTATAAATAACAACCATAAAAGAATAATTTGCATCAGCGAGTAACGTGTCTGTAATATCATTTCCGTCTTCATCACTGATGTAAAGGTTGTTGATTTTTGCAGGAATACCGGGATCAACTATAGTGTCCATCCGGTCCACGAAATCCCAATCATCATCCAGGTTTTCTAATTCTTCTGTGGTAAAGTTTTTTGTTTCATTGGTTTTTTTATTCTTATAAATGAAAACCATTTTTCGCACTTCAGGTTTTAGCATCTGCCGCAACTCACGGATGTTATTTCCCGGTTTATAAGGACGAAAATCAACAACAGGCAAACCCCATATATAATTGGAAAAGCAAAACAGCAGCGATGCAAGAGTTCCGCCACCAACGATAAGATTGTTAACACCCGGCTTCACTAATGGCTTAATGTGCCGCACTCCTATAACAAGTATAAAGATCAAAATATCAAGCACAATGTCTTTATAAAAAGTTTCCCATGGTTTTAATTTAATGAAATCGCCAAAGCATCCGCAATCGGTTACTTTCATTTTTGTTTCTGTGAATTCACAATGGAAGTATCCCGGGGTTTTAAGCATTGCAAGAAAAGAAAGTGTAAGGATGACAGTAATCCAGAAAATTCTTTTTCCTTTCGGTGAATTAAATTTCGCAGCGCTCACCATCAATAAAACAATCAATGCAACAGCATGCAACGCAAAAGGAGTACTCGGGCAAAATCCTGATAAATATGTAAACCCGGTAAGCAGTGTGAAAAATAAAGTCATTAAAAATAAAATCCATACAGTGAATTTTGGTCTCCACCCGGTTAACAAAGCTAAGCCTGCTGCCATTTCGATCACAATCATAAATACTGCAAACGGAGTAGAAACTGAATTCATCCATTCCCAAAAAGCATTTAACCCTAAGGGAGCAAATGCTTCAAAATATTCATGCATTTTGTAGCTGGTACCGAGCGGGTCAATGGCTTTTACGAAACCTGAAAAAATAAATAGTGCGCCAACTAAAATGCGGATGATGTTAACAATGTATTTCATATAATTTCAGTATTCAACAATCAGTTTTCTAATTTTATCATGGCGAAAACAGCGTAGTTAATAATATCATAATAATTTGCATCAATGCCCTCTGAAATTATTGTTTCGCCTTTATTGTCTTCAATTTGCTTGACGCGCAATAATTTGACAAGGATCAGGTCAGTCATCGAACTCACTCTCATCTTGCGCCATGCTTCACCATAATCATGATTTTTATTTTCCATTAAGCTTTTTGAATGTTTAATGTGCTTATCAAAATACCGGGCTGCTTCCTCTGAGTTCAAGTCTGGTTTTAATGCAACACCGAGTTCGATCTGAATGTTGGCAATCACAGCATAATTAATGATGCCTGCAAATTCCGAATAAATTCCGTCTTCCACTTTCTGTGTTCCTTTTTCTTCAATGCTGCGAATACGCTGCGCTTTGATAAAAATCTGGTCGGTAATGGAACTGATGCGAAGAATACGCCATGCGCTGCCATAATCTTTCATCTTCATAACAAATATATCTTTGCAAAAAGCAACTGCTTTATCGTACTGTTGAGAAGTTTGCGGCATGGCGGTTAGTTCAATGTTCAATGTTCAAAGTTTTGAGATTCGTTAATTCGTATAGATTCGTATTCGTTGATGTTGCAAGATAAATACTTCGGCAATGAATATACAGTGAACTGCAAGGGAAGATTGCTTGATCTTTCCAGTCCCAAAGTAATGGGAATATTAAATATATCGCCCGACTCTTTTTTTGATGGCGGCAAATTTACCGAAGAAAAACAAATAATAAGGCAGGCGAAAAAAATGCTCAGCGAGGGCGCAGATATTATTGATGTTGGTGCAGTTTCCACGCGGCCGGGGGCCAAGGAAGTAAGCGAAAAATCCGAGCTGCGCAGGCTGATACCTGCATTGGAAAATCTTGTGAAAAAATTTCCGGATGCGATTTTTTCAGTTGATACCTGCCGCTCCATTGTTGCACGAAAGGCTGTTGAAACAGGAGCTGCAATAATTAATGACATTTCAGGCGGAACCATTGATAAAAAAATGTTTTCAACTGCGGGAGAACTTAAAGTGCCTTATATATTAATGCATATGCAGGGAACTCCGGAGAC
>DATEMK010000493.1:0-10605 GCA_035275625.1 Bacteroidia bacterium | reverse complement strand
GTGAGAAACAGAATCGGTGAAAAAGAAATTATCATGATGATGACAGAAAAGAAAACAGAACGACCAAGTGAAGTGGTTGCCTTCTCTACAATCTTGATTCTTTCCTCGTCAGAAAGTTCCTTTGTATTTGCAATTCTATCTTTCATTCGGGTTTCTTTTTAATTGCATAATCTGTTAATGAACGATACGCATTTTCAGCCATCACAATTCCGGGGTCAACCACATCACCGATGGCAAGCGCAATTCCACCAAGCGACATGATGTTGGAAGTGATACCAAAAAGTGACATTAAGATAAAGCCGATTAAAACAGAAAGAATAATGGAAATGATTGCAACAAGTCCGCTCCTGACATGGAACAGGAAAACGATTACAATAAATGCAACAATCAAAATTTCCTGCCACAATGCTTCTGTGAGTGTATTGATTGAAGCAAGAATAAGATTGCTGCGGTCGTAAGCGATTTTAAATTTCACTCCATCTGGCAAACCTTTTTCTACATCTTTCATTCTTATTTTCACACGCTCAATTACATCTCTTGCATTTTCCCCATAACGTGAAACAACAATTCCTCCGACAACTTCTCCTTCACCATTCTCTTCTGTAATCCCTAAACGCAAATCGCTGCTCATCTGAACTGTTGCAACATCACTCAGTTTTATTGGAATAGATTTGTATGAGCCGACAGCAATATCTTTGATGTCCTCAATACTTTCAATGTAACCAAGTCCTTGCACCATAAATCCTGCACCATTAAACTCGTATAAACTTCCCCCAACATCTTTATTATTTGCTGAAACCGCTTTGGCAACATCCATCATTGGAATGTTGTAATACAAAAGTTTGTAAGGATTGATTGAAACCTGGTACTGTTTCTGAAAACCTCCGAACGAAGCCACTTCGCTCACACCATCCACATGCTGCAATGCAAATTTTACATACCAATCTTGCAATGCTCTTAGCTCACCGAGATTATAATTTGGCGCATCAAGCGTGTACCAAAACACATGACCTATGCCTGTTCCATCAGGACCAAGTGAAGGAGTAATTCCAGGTGGTAAAAATTTCTGTGCATAGTTCAGCCGTTCCAAAACTCTTGTGCGTGCCCAGTAAACATCCACATCATCATTGAACACAACGAAAATGAAACTCATGCCGAACATTGAAGCCGCACGAATTGATTTTATTTTCGGAATGCCTTGCAGATTGGACACAAGCGGATAGGTAACCTGGTTCTCCATGATTTGCGGATTGCGTCCCATCCACTCTGTAAAAACAATCACCTGATTTTCCGATAAATCAGGAAGTGCATCCACCGGAGTATTGTAAATAGAATAAACTCCTCCAACAATAATCATGATTATCCCCACCCACACAAAAAAGCGGTTATGAATTGACCAGGAGATTATTTTTTCTATCATTACTTTCTATTGCATTATGCAGATAATTGAATGATATAATCCGAAAAAAATCATGACTTCAGCATTTTATCCAGACAATTACATGTGGGATTTTCTATATTAAGGCAGTAGTAAGTATTCCTGCCATCCACTTCTTCCTTTAACAAACCTGCTCTTTTCATAATACCCAAATGCCTGGATACGATGGGCTGTTCAAGTTTTAAATTTTGGTAGATGTTCTTTACACTCAATTTGTCACATCCGCAATTAAATAGAAGGCTTAAGATTTGTAAACGTTCAGGATGAGCGATAGATTTTACCATTTCGGCTAACTTATTCGCATCATGCTTGGTATTGCAAATTAGTTTTTTCTTTCCCATGCCATTTAAAAATCGTTGCGCAAAAATGATTTGAACCAAACCACAAAAATATGACATTCGTCAAATTATAACATGATATATGTCATTATTTGAATAGGCAGCTTTTTGGGTTTTATTTAACTATAATTACAATTCCGAAGTAGTAACATAAAGCTGAGAGAGCTGAGTTAAAAATCAAGATGATTAATGAACCTTGAATCTATTCACTTTGAATTTGGGCGTATGCAATATTCAAAAATGAAGATTTTGTTCCTCCTCTACTTTGGCGTTTTAACCAGGTATTTATCCAGGCTTAAGTAGTCAACAAGGAAATTGTAAGTTATAGGTTCCGATGCTTTACGGAATGCATCCATCAGATTTTTTTCAAATTGAAGTACATCTTTTTTTGTATCGCATACCCATGCATCAGTGAGTTTGTAAATCTCATCTGTTGTGATATTTCCTCCTCTCTTCGTAATATAAGAACGCAGGAGAGTACAGTACTCCTCCGGGTCAAATACACCACTGAAAAGATAACTTTCCGGGAGAAGTTCTTTAGGCTTTGGTTTTGGCATTCTTAATGACGGTTCCAAATGGTTGGCGTAATAATCCGTTTTTCCGTTCTTCGTTACTTCCCGGTAATGAACGGTTATCTTCTCATGGAAATTTATCTGTTCGTTCAGAAGGAATGGTTCCAAAATTTCAATGTTATCAAAACATGTAAAAAACATATTATCTTTTGTAAGTGTTTTCAAATGAAAGCGTCTTTTCACATGATTCTTTACCTTGTTAATTTCATAAACATTTGTAAGTATGCCGGTAACTTGTTTACTCTGATTCATTATTCATAATTTTAAAATTCAATTTTTACATTTTGAGCACATGCTGCCTGTGCTGCCTCTGCCAAAATATAAATACCATTTACATTTTTCACAATTTACTGATAGATATATTTTTACATAATATTTACATTGTATTACTACTCTTCTAACCCAAGTGACATTAGTTCATATTTTTTCCCATCATAAATTTACATAAATATTGCTCGGATTACATCTATAGATAGTTCCTTTGGAATAGTATCCCTGGAATTTAAGAACATTATTTTTAAAATTCTTAAAGAACTCCTGACTAACATTTTTATGCAGTAAGGTCGGCTCCTGTTTTTGAACTATAATTAACTTTGCCCGTTGCAATTTTTTACTCCAATAATTTCCGGATGATTTTGATTTGCATCCGAAAACATTTGCAATGGTTTGCTGTGATTGTTTTACTTTTGAATGAACTTTGTTGAAGGAAGTTTGATTTAGCACACGTTGTATTCTTTTACTTCTAACCCATTCTGATTTTGTCGCTTTACTTAAACTTTTCTTCAATCTACTTTGATGATATGCCTTTTGTCTATATTGATTGTCTTTGATGGCTTGTGCCCTGATGAATAACTTTATATCTTTAACTGTTGTCTTGAGGAATGAATGATACCTCATGTACGGGGTCTGGCTGATAATCCCGTACCTGCTTACAAGAACATTCTTACCAGAAAGCATGAGCATATCACCTTCAGCCCAGGCTAACCTGGCTTCCTGAATTTTCTTAATATAATTCCGGACTGATTTACTGCACATTCCCGTGTACTCTGCTAATTCTTTATATCTTTTGGGATAATGAAGAATCGCTCCTGAAGCATACATGCTTTTCAGGCTGAGCCAAAAGGCTATAAGGGATAATTCATTTTGCTGAATTATATGTCTGGCAGATGTGCATGGAATTTTGACTATATGTTTAAATTCTTCAAGACGGTTCAATAAAATCAAACCTTGCTGCTCCGGTTGCATCACCGACCATTACAGCAAGGTTATTTACGATATGAATAAGGTGAATGTGATGCATTAACTATATATATAAATATAAAACAAATTTACGAAAAATAAAGCTTATATAAAATACTTTTTTACATTATTTAAGAAATAAAAATATATATAGCGTTTTACTTGTTTTTGTGATTGAAAATACATTAAATTAAATCGAATATTTTTATATTATTGAATCGGCTGCAATCCAATACAGCAAATGATTCTACGAGAATAGATTTTATGAATTATTTTGAACGGTAAAGTCAGAAAACCAAAAATGTAACTGAATGAAAAAAATATTTCTTTTTTATGAAATGTTGAATTGAGTGAACTTAGATGTAATACTTGAATGAAAGTGGTGGTTCTTCTCCTTTCAGAGGTGCAGCAGTCAAAATATCTCCGACAGCATCTGCAAAGCGAAGAGTTACAGGTTTACCATCAGCAAAAATACAAGCGTTATAATTTAGTTTTGTCAGAGCTAAAACATCCTGCAAAACTTGTTTGATGTTTGAATTGCCTTTTGAAATTTCTATAAATAAAGGATTGGGTACTTCGGAAGCTAATGAAGAATCCAATCGGGGCACAAATCCAACGGTCCATAAATATCCGGATACAGGAGAATTTATATAAGCAGAGCCTCGAAGAATTGGAAATTTACTGTCATCACGGTAAATTTTTAACGGTGCTTCATTTCGGATGGAGACACCAACTATATTTGTTTTGTTAGCTGCCGCTTTCTGAAAACCTTTCCATTCTTCATCATTGAATTTTGTTCTTGCGTGAATAAAAAGTTCTTCGGGGGGAGCACCTTCAATTTTTTTGTAAGTATCAATGGCAAGTTTATTTAATTGTTCTGCGGGTCTTTCTTTAAGATGAAAGTCACCAAATTTTTCATTTAACCAGGGACCATTCGCACCTTTGAAAACAAATCCATCACCGCTATCCAAAAACATTTGAGCAGCACAACATGCACTTCGAGGGTCTTTGCTCCGTTCATCTTTTTTATAAACCAAACCTAAATAGCAAACACCTTTCCGTATGTCAGCTAATTTCCACGGCTTTCCTCCGGTTTTGTAAAATGCCGCAGTAGAAATTGACCATGCCAGGTGACCACGAATCTTGGAGAAATCTCTTTTCGGCTTACCAAAAGGATTCAAATAAAGATGTGGTGCAAGTGTACTTTCACGAATTATTTGTGTAGGCAATGTGTGTTTTAACAACCGAGCTTTTAATTGATTGTGAAAATTTGCTTCAAATGCAAAAGGCTCTGAGACAAGATTTATATCTTCAAACAATGAGGGAGCATTAATGTACTTTTTTGCATTGCTTTTAGTTGTAGCTTTTCTTGTTAAAATTAAATCATCTTTAAGATGTGATTGTGGATGACACAATTCATATACGCTATCCGGAATAATAACTACCCAAAGATTTACATCAGGATGCTCATCTTTCTTTGCACTGATGATTTTATCAGCGAAAAGCGAAACTGTCTTGAATGTTCTTGTGTGATTGTCCTCTTCATAAAGGCATTGACCTAATTCAGAGTCATTAATAGGAATGTGATAGATTTTGTCAGGAGACCATTCCATTTTGAAAACCGAATTGAACCCTGGGAAAAATGGACGAGATGTGTTATCTTTATTGAAAACAGGTCTTTGAATTTCTTCAAGGAAATTTTTAAACTTAATTAATCCGTCAACAGTGCTAACCACTCCACTTATAAAACCATAAGGTTTAAGATTTTCAAGCGGACCAAAAAGAGTAAGCCCGTCACGCGGGTCCTCCATTTTCTGATTGAAGCCGAATAAAACTCTTGGCTCTTCTAAATTAATGAGTTCACTCATGCTCAATTTTTGTTTCTTCTATTGTTCCTTCTTCTTCTTCCGGATAATCATCCAATGCTTCTTTTGCTTCGTCAGGGTCAATGTAAGATGTGTTACCATTGAATGTAAGCGGTGAACCGTTCACAACTGCAAAAGCATCCTCACCGACCTGGATACGGAGTAAGCCATCTTCATCAACCAAAAGCGAAATGGCAGAAAATAGTTTTTGTTTCCAATGACGATTCCACCAATTTTTTCCTTGCTTTCTTCGTCCCGATTGCTGTGTGCGAGCTGAAGGTATCAACGAACCGTTGCCATCTGAAATAAGAATGTGAGAACGAATTACGAAAACATTGTTCACTAAATCCGGGAACCCGCTAAATGCATAATGCCATGCATTATCTTTTATTTTACCCACTAATTGTCCGAAGCTGAATTTGCTGTAATCATTTACATCATCAGGAAAACAGAACGAAGTGCCTTTGGATATTTCGTATGCAAGTAACGAACGCTTCTTCATCGTCCTGGTGAAGCCTTGCTTGATAAGATGATTGATAATATTACGAAGTGTTTTGTTTGAAATGAATTTGTCCTCATAATTTTCAAACAATATTTTACTTACATCATAGGACAACGTTTGTTCAGATTTGTATTTTGCAGTATCCGGTAATTGCTCCGTCAAATCGTAACATGCAGCAAAGGTTGCAGTGTACTTCTTATAGTAGTAGGTCGGATGTTTAATTGTATTCCAGTCAAATCCCTTCGGTATCATTCCAAGAAAGGAATGAAAATAAAGTTTTTCCGGAAATGAGATGAAGGAAAACCAATTAGAAGAAAATGATTCTTCACGGGTAATTTTTTTACGATTATTCAGGTAGATTGTTTGCCAGTAGTGGTTAATATATTCAAAATCCGGAGAATCTTTGAACGGCACTACAGGATTCTCTTTGAAGATTTCAAGAAGGTCATTAAGTCCTTTTCTCCAGTCAGTTTTGAAGTCAACATCAATTTTTCTTTTGAGGTTGATATTAATGTTCTCGTGACTTAATTCGATGTCAAAATGTAAAGCAATGATGAAACGCTTATCGTCAGCTTCCTTTTCAACCGCTTCTGCAACAGACAACTCATTAAGACACCCTTCCTTTTGATTTGAACCATTTGTGAGGATGTATAAAAATTTGCAAGTGTTATTACGGATTTCGCTTTCTATTTCTTTCCAGAACTTATCTCCGCCTCTAAGATTAAACACATCACACCAGACCTCATAACCATGTGTCATAAGTTGAATTCCTAACCATCTTGCCTGGTCATTGTCATCAGGATTAGCATGACTAATAAAAATTTTGTTTCTCATTAATTAAGTATCGAAGTGCGTGAGGTATCTGCATAATTGTGAATGCATCAAAAATACTGATAATAGGTTTCATTTGTCATGGGAATTGAAATGACTTTTGCACAACGATTTCAAATTTTTATTGGGTTTGAAACTGACCAAAAAATAATGTTTAAAATTTTCATGTCTGTGATATTGTCATATTGCCATTGATTTTTTTTGATTATTGTGACCACTAACCTTTTCATTCGTTTCATTCTCATAGAATTTTTTTCTGCCCACATTTTAAAAGCTCCGCTGATAACAATAAATGCAATGAAATAACTTTCATGAATAAGTTTAAAATAACTTCTCATGGGAATGTCCACCTGGCAATATCTGTCTGGCATAAAATGGTGAATCAGTTTCGTAAAGAATGAACCAAAATCTTTTTTAACAGAACCTATTTTTATTTTAAAAAAATAGCTAAAATAAAGCTCCGATAACTTGCCATCATCAATAAGACTTAGAATTTTCTTTTTATTTGTTTCAAGGTGTTTAAGGTATTTATCATCAACACCCTGAAGAGAGTAATTATTTTTAAACTCCCGAAAAAAATTCTTTGACGAATGAAACGAATTTCTTTGGTTTATAGTCCGAAAGTAAAAAGCCTGAAAATTTGAAAATTGTTTCTTCGTTACCCGCTTTTCAAAATGCTCACGAATTAATTCAGCATCCTTTTTTATTGACATGTACTCTGAAATTTGCTCGAAAATCAAATCCGTTAAATCCTCAATATATGATTGTGCTATTGTTGGCATAGGGTTTTAAAATCTCAGTTCATCCAAATTTTGTCATGCTGATTTATAATTCAATGCACTTTACAGAATAGCACCAGGACATAATCCTTGCACTGGCTTGCGTCCATCCCGCCTGTCAGCCCATCACACAGCTTCCAGATTGAAGAATACAGTTCAGATTTCTTTAATTGCCATTTTCTCATTAGAATATCGTCCGAAATTAAGGGAAAATTAGAATTTAATGGAAGTTTAAATTAATTCAGGGAGCCTGGCACATTTCAAAAGCACAATTGATGTCAATTACAAAGGATTTAAGGAATTTACTCCTTGAAGGGAATTAATTGGATTATGCAATTAAAAATAGAAAAACCATTTCATCATCTATTGTCATAAAATAATATTGAAGTAGCCTTTCCTCGATTCGTTCCTCTTCAAAAAAATACTTTGCCTGATTAGAAAACACTTCAACATAAGAAAACTTCAAACTATCGTTCGTAAGATTTTCCTCGAACAGTTCTCTCTCAGCCTGGATAACAGAACACTTATCATCGTTAGGATTATAACTTTTTTGCAATTCCAAAAATATTTCCGAATTCTGGTAGGGAGAGTACGGAACCAGGATTTCAAGCTTTCGATTAAATATAATAGCCTCGCAGGTCCGGTCAAGTGCTTCTGAGAACTTTCCAAATTTATCCAACACATGTTTTTGGAAAAAATAATTTCTTGCTTCAGGCTGAGATTTTATAGCATCAATTAACTTCTTTATAAAATGCAAACGTGCAACATCTGAGTTTTTTTTATTAACTATTATTTGACGAAGCTTTTTCAAATCATCTTGCTCAAGAATTTTAGTAGGCAAAGAAGCTGAAAGGAAGTATTCAGGATAACCGGCATCAACCAGCTCAATAAAAAACAGGTCTTGCCCATAACTATCCTGGGCAAAATATCTTTTGCAATTCCTTTCTGGAATATATTCTTCACGATAACCCATGTTTTTATGCTCTGGGGAGAGTTGGAAGGTCCGAAATTCACGAATTCACATGAACAGTATCACTTGGCAGAACCCTAAACTTCTCCATCTAATAATACGGGTTATTATAATTTCCATTTCAAAAGAAATATGGCTATTACTTAAACGTATTACTTTACATGAGAATACTTCCAATAACAATATTATTATTTGCAATGTCACAAGGCTGTATGCCTGAGTCAGAAAATAAAACTGAAGAGGTTGAACAAAGCAGTTACAAAGCTGAAACACAACTAACATATAAAAATCCTGCTTTGATGGGTGGTTCAGATTTTTTAAATCTTTTCAAGCGTTTACAAATAAACCAGCAATATCGAACTATGATGATTTTTACAAGCAATGCAACCAAGAAAAAATTTGGAGAGAATAATATTTTAGAATTTTACGAAAAAAATTTACAGTTAGGCTTTGACGTAAAATTAAAATCAGTTCGCTACAATCCGGACAGCACCACATGCCGACTAAATTACCAGGCGACTATTTACGCTACGAAAGAAACAAGAACCATTGAATGTGTAATTGAAAACGATTCTGCAAAAATTTCTTTAAAGAATCTGAAAACAATTTTTTTCAATATGAAATAGCATTCGAAAAAAGTTGACAATTGCATAAAAGAGAGTCGGAATCAGCACAATTTTCATGATATATAGTTCATAACGCATAAATACGAATTTATTTCAACCAACGTTTTTGATAATTATTTAATTGCTATCCACTTTTTTTACAAACTCATATAAGCCTGCTGAAATTTCTCTTGTTCCAAACCGATATATCTTCGTGTAGTTTTTGTACTTGCATGATTAAATAAATCAGATAGGAGGATTAAAGATGCTTCCGTGCTACCATGCATTTCAAATACTTGTTTTCCGAATGTCTTACGTAGGCTATGCGACCCATAATTGCGACAGAAGATTTGGTTTTGTTTGAATAAAATCGCGAGTTTTCTATCCACATATTGCACACTGATTACTTTTGCATTAAATCTGTTTATAAAAACAAGGCTATCTGAAATTACAATTGGGTTTTTTTCTGTAATTTTTTTATAACATAACCTAATTAATTTTTGCAGGTTTTCATTAAGATATACTCTCCGAATTTTTCCTGTTTTTCTTTCTTGCAGGTCAAGAATATCAGAATTAATTATCTGATTCCATCGAAGATTTAGCATATCAGAGATTCGCAAGCCCGCATAAATGCCCAAAGCAATGAGCAGGGAGAACCTGTAATCACCATTTTCTTTTAATGTTTCTATCAACTTAATAGTTTGACTCCAAGGGAGAGGGCTGCACGCGGTTAACTGATTTTTTCTTGCCATAATATATTTGCTTACTTAGCAATACGAAAAGAAGAACTATATACTTCACGGTTGTAGTAAGTTCAGAATATATTTTTTAAAACTCCATGTTTCACTATTCCACAAACATAAACATAGAAATACTTGATTTCCAGGGAGAGCTGTAACTATGATTTTTTGGAAAATATTATACTCTCGCTCGGATAAAATACTTAAATAAATGTTTTCCTTGAACTGTAAGAATTATCTTTATTATTTTGTAAATACAATCAGCTATGTACTCGTTTAATAGCTGTGCTGATTAATTGCGACATGCCTGAAGAATTATTTAAAAATCATATTTTATCAAAAACTTCTTTCCTGAGAGGCTGTCAATGTAAAAAAGCATTGTACCTTTCTAAACACAATTTTGGATTGAAAGATGCTGTTTCCCCAGCTCAGCAGGCGATTTTTGACAAGGGCATTGAAGTAGGACTGCTTGCAAGAAAATTATTTGCTGAAGGTGTGGATGCATCCCCTTCAGAAAATTTTAACTATTCTAAGGCAGTAATATCAACGCAGGAATTATTGAATAAAAATACTTCTATAATTTATGAGGCGACTTTTCAATATGATGAGTTGCTTACCGCAAGCGATATTTTAGTAAATGATAATGGCAAATGGAAATGCTATGAAGTAAAAAGCTCGACGCAAATCAAAGATGTCTTCTTATTGGATGCAGCATTTCAATATTTT
>DATEMK010000492.1:0-3271 GCA_035275625.1 Bacteroidia bacterium | reverse complement strand
ATGATCCACATGTTTCAACCCGACAGGTTTTGTTTTTACATTGCTTTTCCACGCCTTGAAGCCGGGCATGAAAGCGCCTTTATAATTTTTGCGTTCTACAAATTTGTGAATCGTTTCACCATACGTCTGAATGGCAGAAATTACCACTTCACCAAATTCATCTTTTAAAACAGTGGGTTGCATCACAGCTTTGGCACCGCGTTTCGTGGTTTCTTCAAATGATTTTTTTGCATCATCCACCAATAAAGCAAGCACCTTTACACCGTCACCATGTTTCAGATGATGTTTTGCAATTTCGCTGTCGGGTTGCAGGGCAGTTGTTAAAACCAAACGGATTTTTTCCTGCTGCAGCACATAAGAAGCGCGTTCGCGCATTCCCGTTTCAGGACCTGAATAGGCAACCAGCTCATAACCCCATGCAGACTGATAATAATAGGCAGACTGTTTTGCATTGCCCACATAAAATTCGATATGATCGGTTCCGTTAAGAGGAAGAAAATCTTCTCCCGCTGCAGGTTTGCTTTTTTTCTGAATATCTGAAATAGTTTCCATGACCTGGTGATTAAATTGACTGATACAAAATTACCGAAAAATAGGCTCGAAATAACGAATGGCTATTTCATTTCCTTATTCAAAGGAGTCCAGTTCGTCTCATCGGTAAAAAAAGAATCTAAAAACTTTTGAAAATCTTTTATTTCTTTTGGCGCCTGAGGATCGGTTTCAATTATGTGCTTGTATTTGCCATTAAGATTTGCTTCGGTTAATGTGCTTGGATAATCTGCAATTCTCGGATTCTTGTATTCATCATTCATTTCAAGAATTTTATTTTGTAGAATAAAATTTTTAATTTCCTCTACTTTTGATTTATCCAGCCGCAAAGAAAAAAATCCGATGTTTTTTACGTGTTGCTTTCCTTCATAAACAACATACCCGCTTTGATAGATGGATATTTTATAAGTGGGGCACTGGCCAAAGCATGGAGTTCGCTCAATAGAGGCGAGCAAAATGGTATCTGCCGTGGCAACATCAGGTTGAGACATTTTTTCTTTGCTTTTGCAGGATGATGAAAGCGTGATGGCGATAATGATACTATAAATTAATTTTTGCATATTGAGTTCTTACGTTAAACCTTAAACCAATGCCACGAATTACACAAATTAACACGAATATTTCATTAGAGTAATTAGTGAAATTAGTGGCTCTCATTAAACCTTAAACTTTAACCAATGCCACGAATTACACAAATTAACACGAATATTTAATTAGAGTAATTAGTGAAGTTAGTGGCTCTCATTAAACCTTAAACCTTAAACCTTAAACCTTCTTACTTCTTCGGCAACTGGTATCCTCTCTGTTTCGCCATCTGCTCCAGCCGCTGCTGGAATTTTGATTTTGTAACAGGCTTCAGCTTTTTCTCCTGTATTTTGCGATGAATCGCATCCTGGTCAACAAATGCTTTGAACAAATATTGCTGCCCTAATCCGCAAAGATTGCTCAGGAAATAATAATAACTGAGCCCGGCAGAATAACTGTTAAATACGCCTAAAAACATGATTGGCATCAGGTACATCATCCATTTCATCTGGGGATTTGCAGCGCTCGTCATTTGCATATTGATGGCTGTAAAGGCAAGTGTTGAAAGCGTCATAAGTATCGTAAACAAGCTCACATGATCTCCATAAAAAGGAATGTTGAAAGGAAGCTGCGCAATAGAATCATACGTAGAAAGATCTTTTGCCCAGAGGAAACTTTGCTGGCGCAATTCAATGGAAGCGGGAAAAAAACTAAACATCGCAAACAGGATAGGAACCTGCAACAACCCGGGAATACAACCTCCCAGGGGATTCACACCTGCCCGCCTGTAAAGCGCCATCAGCTCCTGCTGTTTTTTCATTGGATCCTCTTTATTTTTTTCATTCAGCTCATTCACTTCCGGCTGCAGCACTTTCATTTTTGCCTGTGAAAGAAATGAACGGTAAGTGAGCGGAAGCAAAATGATCCGGATCATGATGGTAAGGATCAGGATGATGATTCCGTAATTAATATTAAAGCTGTCCAACCAGTTGAAAACCGGGATAACTAACCAGCGGTTTACAAATCCGAAAAAACCAAGGCTGATAATTTTTTCAAGATCAAGATCTAATTTATGAAGGGTTTGAAAATGGTTGGGGCCAAAATAAAAATTCATGGCAATGGTTTCTTCGGTTTTATGCGAAAACGGCAAACGGAAACTTGCTTTAAAATTTTTTACATATTCGGGAGAAGGCTCGGCTGTCAGGCTTTCAATTTTTGAGCTTTCAAATCCGTCTTTTGAAATAAGCACTGATGAAAAGAATTGTTGTTTAAATGCGACCCATTTTACTTTTGTATTCAAATCTTTCTGCTCGTCACTGCCTTCCGAAATGTTGTCCACTTCATCATTCAGGTATTTATAAAAAATGGTGGCATGAACTCTTTCAGCCGTAACATCTCTTTCCTGTTTCAACAGCGTTTGCTGCCAGTCTAAATCAACAAAAGATGTATTGGTGGCAACCAGGTCATTGATGCCGTTAAATTTTATCGTGAAGTTTAACAAATAACTGTCGTCAGTGAGGGAATAATTGTATTCGATATATTTGTTTTCGCCTGCGTTAAGACGCATGGAGAGTTCTTTTTTTGAACCTGTATTTACAGGAGTAAAATATAAATTATTGGTAGAAATATTACGGTTCAGAGAAAAGAAATTCAATCCGAATACGGAAGAATCGCCTTCAAAAAGAATAAGCGGTTTTCCTTCAAAGGATTTGTATTTTTTAAGCTGAAGCGAAATGATGCGGCCGCCTTTTGCCGCAACTTTTGCCCTGATTAAATTATTTTCAATAACATAAAAATCATTTATACCGGTTGCCGCACTTGCAAATGCGCCTAACTGCTGCTCTAATGCTGCGGCTTTGGCTGAATCGGTTAACACAGATGAATCAGTAACTGCTGTTGTTTGCTGCAGTTGCTGCTCTTTAAGTGCTTTCTTCGCTGCTTCAACGTTCGCTTTTTCAACCAAAGCAATTGAATCCTGCTGGCGCTTCATTGCCTCCAACTGCTCTTTGCCTGGCTGATTCCATAAACTGAAACCAATTAGAAGCGCTCCTATCAATAAAAGCCCGATGATTGAATTACGATCCATTCTGAAATTTGGTGAATGGGCAAAGATAGAAAAGGTTTCGGGTTTGAGATTTAAAACATCAACGAATACCTGCCTGCCGGCAGGCAGGCGAATCAATACGAATTTACGAAT
>DATEMK010000491.1:0-2543 GCA_035275625.1 Bacteroidia bacterium | reverse complement strand
GGGGCCATCATGTATCTGCTGACCATCGGGTTCTGCATCACCGTTTTTTTGGCTGTTGACAGGCATTCGCACTCTAACACCGATACGTTGTATGGCATCTTTCCTTATTTCGTTTCCGCCTTTACCATCCTTTTCTGGATTGCCTCCAACACGAGCCGAAAAATGGCTGAAAAATAAAGTTATTCACAAACACAATTTTTTTTATGTTTTTACTTTGTATTACAAAGCACTTTCAAAAAATGAATGCTTATGAATGAACCGGAAAAACTAAAGCGCAGCATCAGGTCGTGGATCCTGCTTTTTATTGTGCTGCTTATCCTAAGCGGAATTACTGCGTTTCCTTTAGAATGGGAATTGAGAACGCTTGCCGGTTTCAGCGAATATATGCCGCAGGGTATGGCCTTCTGGATAATACAAGTTAATAATGCCTTAACCGATACTTATTCAAAATATCCCTTCCTCGGATATGGATATGACTGGCTTGCGTTCGCACATATTATTATCGGTATCTTTTTTATCGGACCGTTACGTGATCCTGTAAAAAATATCTGGATCATCGAATCGGGAATGATTGCCTGCATACTCGTAATTCCATTGGCATTAATTGCCGGACCGATAAGACATATTCCATTTTTCTGGAGATTGATTGATTGTTCCTTTGGAATTTTCGGAATTGTTCCTTTATGGATAGTCAGGATTAAAATTAAAAAACTTGAAAGCTTACTTATAAACTAATAAATAAATTCCACTATGAATTCAAAAATCTTCAAGACCACCTTCATGATTGCAGCATTAGTTGCTTACAATTTTTTATTCTGGCAGGAAAAGTTCGGTATTAACCTGATGCTTTTTACCATCTTGCTTTGCATTTATATTGTTTCACAGAATAAGGAATCGGTACGCTCACCCAAAGTTATCCTACTGTTGATTGCTGTTATCCTGACGGGTTTTATGGTATCCATTAATAATTCAGGCATAAGCAAATTCACGCATATCTTTTCTTTCCTGGTTCTTAGCGGATTTGTTCATGAACAAAAAATGCGATCGTTGTATTTTGCTTTTGCAAATGTTTTTGTCAATTTTTTTTTGGCTCCCGTTACATTGACAAATAACATAAAAAGCGCTTCTGCAAAAATAAAAGGTGTACAAATTTTCTTTTTTTACCTGAAACTTTTCTTCATTCCACTTCTTATAATTTCTGTTTTTTATTTACTTTATGCAAATGCAAATTCTTATTTCAGTGAATTCTTTTCCGGTTTCTGGAATTTTGTGAATGATTTGTTAAAAAGATTTTTTGAAAATGTTTCCATTCTGAAAATCCTCTTTCTTTTAACCGGAGTAATGATTATTACAGGTACAACAGCCAAAAAATATTTCAGCTATTTTCTTTCAAATGACCTTTCCTACAGTGATTTTCTGAAGAGAGAAAAGATGAGCAGGTCTTTGCAAACAAAACAAACTCAAAAAACATTTTTCAGCTTTAACGGATTGACAAAGGAGTTGAAAGCGGGAATTGTTTTAATTGCTGCTCTTAACCTCCTAATCCTGGTTCTCAACTTTATTGACATCAAGCTTTTGTGGTTTGGATTTTACGCGCCAAACCAATTCAGCATGAAAAATTTTGTGCACGAGGGGACTTATTTCCTGATCATCAGCATTCTTATTTCCATGATTATTGTGCTGTATTTCTTCAGAAAAAATCTGAACTTCTATTCAAAGAACAAACTTCTTAAATACCTCTCTTATTTCTGGATTTTTCAAAATATAATTTTATGTATTTCGGTCTGCATCAGGAACCAGTATTATATTTTTTATGACGGTCTTGCATACAGAAGAATCGGGTTGTTTGCATTTCTGATCGTCACTATTTTTGGTTTGCTGACCCTTGTATTTAAAATCAAAAAGCTGAAATCGTTTTATTATTTGCTGCGAATAAATACATGGTCGGTATACATCATCATGATATTCCTTTGTTTTTTCAACTGGGACATGATCATTGCAAAAACCAATATCAACCACTGGAACGGGTCAGGAATTGATATGGATTTTTACCTGCGGCTTTCCCCCGAAACGTATCCGCTGATTTATGCCAACCTTGATAAAATTGAAAAGCAAATGCGGCAGCATAAAATGACAGGCGTGATTTGGGTAAAAAACCTTGACATTAATAAATTCAAAAATGCATTGGATCATAAACGGGATGCGTTCCTTTCAGACTACCGGGATTATTCATGGGTATCATGGAATCATTCCGACCAGGCAGCATATCATTCATTGACGCAGCCTGAATTTAAAAAATTATCATTTAAAAAATAATCAAAAAATGGCTCAGCATTTTAATTTCAGGAGGTGGATTGAATATTTTATCCTCAATAAGAAAAATCTGAAAACAATTTCATGGACGGAAATTTATAAATTGAACAAAGAAGAATTTGAAACCATTTTCAACTCCATCCGGATTTTTCAGAAAGGCGAAAGCTCTGAAGCCAAACATATTTTTAAATCAGCCAGGCAATTTCTCAAAAACCAGGCTGATCCATCCT
>DATEMK010000490.1:0-8575 GCA_035275625.1 Bacteroidia bacterium | reverse complement strand
CGCAAAACAAAAAACCTTATGCTATAAGGCTTTTTGCAAATCATCTATTCCCTACTTCCCATGGCACTTCTTATACTTTTTAGATGATCCGCACCAAACCATATATAAATTAATCTGTCAAGAGTATCACCTCTGACAGATATTATTCGGTTTTCAAAAATTAATTAGAGCATACTACCCTCTTCGGAAAAAAGCAACTTGACTGGATGCAAATCTTGATTTGCAGCACAATTGAGTCCGTGCTATAATTTTAATGTGGACACGGAGAAAATAATTGAGCGTTGGGAAACAGGAGCAAAGGAAGCCTATAAAACTGCTCAAGTACTTTTTTCATTGGAGAGATACAACCATGCGCTTTTCTTTTGTCATCTCACTGTTGAAAAAATGCTTAAAGCATTGGTTGTACAAAAAACTTTGACTCACGCTCCATACGAACATAATTTATTAAAACTTTCAAACTTGAGCGGACTAGAATTTGCTAAAGAACAACTTGATATATTGGATGAAATCAGTGCATTTAATATCTCAGGAAGATACGATGATTACAAGCTTGAATTTTATAAAAAGGTAACAAAAGAATACGCTGAAGAATATCTCGTAAGCACTAACACATTATTTTTATGGCTGCAAAAACATTTGACCAAGTAAATAAAGATGTCCAGGAAAAGGTTATCCGCTTCGGCCGGCTTTTGAGGAGCAATGGTATTCCCATAAGCAAGCTTGTGCTCTTTGGTTCCTATGCTAAGAATAAAGCCAATCGGAATAGTGATATAGATGTATGTGTTGTTTCGTCTCAATTTGGTAAAGATCATATTGAAGAAATGCAATATCTTTTTAAGCAGAGGCGGAATGTGGATGTGCTGATTGAGCCGTATCCTGCCTCGCCAGCAGAATATTCAGAACTTGAATCTCCTATCATCTGGGAAATCAGGAAAGATGGATTAGAGTTTCAAGAATTGCTTTAATGCAGAAAAAACGAGCATTTGATTTTTTGAATAAATCTATATATAATATCAGTTTATAAAGATAGAATGGCACAAATTACTCCTCTACAGATGGCTTTAAAAATGAGGCCATTATCTGAAATGAAATCCATCCCATAAAGGTAATAATTTTTTGAATTGGTCAAAATTTGTTTTTCTTCCGATACTTGTTATTCGAAATCTGATACTTCTTCTGTATCGGATATATCAGTATAGTATTAGATAAAAAACTTGCTCAGTTAATCTTTTATCTTTTTCTGACCATCTCCATGAAATATCAAGTTCTGCATATCCCAAAGAAGATAACTGATGGCTTCCCTGTCATTGTCACTTGCTTCACTCGTAAGTAGTTTTGTTATGTTTTTATAAAAATATTTTTTGGTGATTAAGCACGACTCGGAAACATTATGCCCTTTTGCCAAAGAATGTGCTACTTGATTGGCAGGAGTCAGAAAAAGACCAGCTGTTTCGTCCGTATCTGGCCTCGCCATTTTTGCCGAAAAAAAAAAAAAAAAGAAATCTTCTTGATATCCTATATAAGCAGTATCTCCAGCTTTTACTACTTCCTGTCCGAGAGTTTTAGCAGACTTGCATGATAATGCGTATGTAACACTCCCATGCAAAACGTTTTCGTTTTCATTCATCTTTACCAATATTTCCTCATTTTGTCCTGTTACACAGTCTGCCCCACCGTGACCATTCAAGAAAATAAAACCGGGAGAATGTCTTTTTATCATGCTCTCGAAATTGTTTCTGCTCACTCGCTCCTTAGCCAAATCAAGAACTTGAAAGTTTTTCGACTTTAATATCTCAATTGACTTTTCTGCCCATGCAGAAATATACCTGGTTGTATTGTCCGAATTAGGACGTGTGACCAATGCTCTGTGGTTCTGCATAAAAAATACCTTCTTTTAAAAGTTGGAGAAAATTCATTTGGACATCAATTACCTTTTTACCAATCTCATCACCTTTCTTTACATGTTCAATAAGTTCATCTCTTGTAAACTCTCCCGCTCCACCAATAGAAAGTTCCTTGCCTTCATGCAAGGTTTGAAGACGAGCAATCACAAGTTCCATTATTTCTTTTTTAGTGTTAGTGTTCATATGATTTTTAGATCAGATAACTTGCTTACAATAATATCTCCTAATGAAGTATTATTGTTAATTTCAAGATATGCTACATTCCAGGTAATTGGACCTTCATCCGGCAGAGCCAATATGATTTCATCACGAAGGTTAATCGGTAAATTAGCGTAAACTTTGAAGAATCTTTCTTTGGGAGCATTATCCATATATTTTAATTTTAATACTTATAATGATAAAGTCAACCTGCCATTATTTTAAATAGCTTCCAAAGCATTAACTACTTTTTGTGATATTTTCATCTCTATTTTAACTCGAATAATAAACCTCTCGGCCAATTACCCTTGTTGCGGATTATCTTCTTTTAAAAATATTGTATCTGTCTTCCAATTCCTTTCCTGTCATCATTGTATATATTGAGGAACTGGCAAGCGTTGCATGACCGAGTATGTTCATTACATCGGCTGCGCTTCCTCCTTGGGAAATAATATCGTGTCCCATGTGATGGCGGAAACTGTGTGCGTTTACATATGGAATCTTTGCACGGTTTGCATACCTTCTTAAAAATTCTCCTACGCCTTTATTAGACAAACTCCTTCCGCTTAAATGTAAACCTGCAGAGGATGAAATACAGGGAAACAAACATTCTTCCATATGTGGCATTTTTGTCTTCTTCAAAAATTCCCTTTTTGCAATCCAGGCAAGTAATGCTTTATTGGTTTCTTCCGTCCAAAAGATTTCTCTGAATGGTCTTCGTCCTTTTGACTTTTCTGTTTTAATCACTGCCCGCATTTTTTCTGTGTCCAAATCCTGTAAATCAAGAGAAAGGACTTCCCCATTACGCGCACCAGTATCCCATAACAGCATAATGATTGCCCGGTTTCTTATGTGTCTTGGGTCGTTTGTATTCGGAATTGCCGACAATAATTTCCGGTAATTTTCTTCCGAAGCAACACGCGGAATATTGTACTGTTTCGATGGAAGAGGAATAAGATCAGGTTCAAGGACTAAATACCCCTGCATTTTATAAAATTCAAAAAACTTCTTGAGTGCCTGTGCTTTTGTGATAAATGAATTGTGCTGCCATTGGAGATCGCTCAAAAGGCTGAACCAAGACATGACATCTTCGAGCCGTACACTTTCAATATCGCAATTGCGGACAAACAAACAGAATTGCTTCAGGATAAGTTCGTATCCTTTGACCGTACATTTCTTAACCTTAAATGTCCTCCAATTTGAAAATTTTTCTATAGCCTCATTTAATCTCATAAACCAAAAACCCACGGATACGAGTCAGTGGGCCTTTTGGTAGTAGTACTTGTTGAGCACTACTAATCCCCTAAAAATGGGGCATCATGTCAAAGACATGATAATTACATCTTACACTAAAAAGTGGAAAATGCAATATGCAAAAGTCCATTGCTCGTATCAGAATCTCTCGATTCGATCCCTTGGGTAAGGGACAATGGGATAATTAAATTAATAACCTATAATTCACTATATCATCCCTTTGATACTGTTGCAAGTTGTAGCTGTGGATAACCAAAACTTAGATAATTTAAATCATAAAGGGGCTGAATTGATGATAAATTAAAGATAAAGAAAAAATAAAATGCTAAAAAAGCCTTGAAAATTATACCTTTAATGTTCCCTGCCTTGCGAATAATTGCCACTTATCATTTCGATTAACCCATATATCCAAAAAGAAAAAATCGCCATTAAAATCTTTATCGCCCCAAATCCCTTTTTGACGAACAATTGATTTTACAACACAAACGTCTCCGAAGTGTTTAGCTTGCGGGTCTCCGATAAGCTTTAATACTTTTAAATCCGTTTTTGGATTATTAAATCTTCCATCCATTCTACTTTTGTTTTAGTCATGCCTCTGGTTCTATGTAGAATGAAATCATCGGAAAGAATTTTATCGCATATATAGCGTCTTTTTTTAAGACACGCATCCATCCATTCTCTTTGAAGGCTGATTATGTGAGTCTCGACATTAGTAGCAATGGTTTCAGATGTTTCCATTGAGTAATGTATTTACATTATTTTTATTACTTGCTAAAGTAAAGAAAAATAATTTGTGCTTTATGGTATTTGCTAGATAAAAAAATCTTGCATTGCTTTTGGTACAGTCCAGATAAATCTAAAAGGGCCCGTCTAATTGGAATAGTCCCTTAATTAAATTTTAATGCTATGAAAAGGTCAGAATGGATAGAACGTTTAAAAAATAATAAGTATTAGAGTTTTAATTGTTGGAGATTAATTTATAATATTTTTTGAAAAGTCAAACATCAAGTGATAAATTGTAAGAGTATCTGTTGCTGAATTATGTGTTGAATAATAGGAATAGTCAAAGCCCTTAACAATAATTTTGCTTGTCAAAACCTGTGATGTTGTGATATGCTTATAATCTTTAATCAAAAGAGAATTTATTGATTGAGTGTTTTTATGAATGTCGAGTTCATTCACTATAAAACCTATCATTCCATTTGATCTATAGTATGCTGAATACTTCTTTGAAATAAAGCGATTCATTCCTTCATTTATGTATTGAGCATTTAAACCAGTTGTTCCATTTGCATTGATAGAGTCCAATCGCTTACACTCGAGTATAAAATAAGCTTTATCCTCAATGAATGGGTTTATAGGCATTACTCTAATGTCAATTCGTCCTTTATCTTCTGGAAGCTCAGGGTCAAAAAGATAATTAGCTAAATCAAGCTTAATTTTCATTGATGGAACTTTTAAATACTTATAAAGTATATAATCCCGGATTTTGTTTTCATTATTTGATAATCTCACATTGTCTGCTAACATTAAACTATAGCAAGCAATAATTTTTTCAAGTATTTCTTCTAACTCCTTATTGAAGAAAATTATATTGTATTCGTATTTTGAGGCATCTAAATCTGTAAACATCATTTTGCTTTAATTCCTTTTTTGAGAATGGCATCGGCAAATTCATTTACATCCAAATAACCAATGGCTTTATGCCACAGCCGTTTTTCATTAGGTTTAAAAATGTAGAAATAATCTTTTTCAAAACCTCGTATGTCTTTTTGAACAAAGAGTTTATCGGTGATTCTTTCAGAACTTATTTGAGTAAGAAGAGAAATTATTTCGGTGTCATTACCTTGCTTGTTCTCCCATACAATATTAGAGGAATACTCAGAAACAGAAATCATTTTAAAAAACATTCCAACAATTTGATTGGTATGCCATACTTCAACAATGAATTTCTTTTTTTCGTTGTCAAGTTTTGGTTTGAAGCGTCTGCTAAATAAGGTAGCATAAATTTTTAACGCATCGTCTTTAAAGGATAAAGAGGCAAATAAATGGTTCTTGACCTCTCCATTATTTGTGATTAATTGTCGATTAATATCCAAAGCGTAATCAATCAATGAAGTCTCTATTTCAGTTAAATCTATCGTTTTATTTACCGTCTGATTTATTACACCAATATTTTCATTTATCTCTTTCTCTAGATTTCGAATTTTAAAATTATCATTCAGCGTTTTATGCTGAAGTGAATATATTTCTTTGTGTGCCTTTTCTATAAAATCTATTTGACTTTCTACTTTCAAGTCAATGTAGGGCAAACTGAATTTATTGTAATTCTTTACCCGTTCTCTTTCAATTCCAATAGACGCAAATACATTAACCGCATAATATGCAAAGAGTGAAGAACTATAAATTGCAGCAATGTTTTTTAGAATTTCAATTTCATTGTTCTTGACTGCTTTGATTGAGGTAATTGAATCCTTAAAAAGGATATCTTTTTTTGAAATTGAACATTTAGCTGTGAAGGAAGCCATATCAATACCTTCGCGAACTAAAAGCATCGGTTGGCGATAAATTCTTTCATCTTTTACTATGTCAATTTTATCGGGTTCTATTTTAACTATTGCATTAAAGTCAATATGAAATGATTCAATGGCTGATGTTTTTAAAAATGGAATGTTTTTTATACCTGAAAGATCTTTCGGTATTAAAAGTGGATTACTTCTACTATGAAGCCCTGTAGATACAACAAATTTATTTTCGTCTGAAATTATTTCTTTGATTGAAGAATACTCCTCTTTAAGTCGTTTGATGAAATTAAAATCCAAATAAGAACCATAAACTAAAACTTTCCATAGCCAATCAAATTCTTTGAATTTGCTCTGCTGAACTTGTTTAAAATCAATTCGGTTAATCGTGAAGATTTTAAAAAGTGAAAAGAAACGACTTCGCTTCAGCGAAATATGGGTAATGATATTTTTGTCTGTATTTTCACCTTGAGCATAACGATAGAAAATAATAGCAGCAGGTGCAATTGCAGGTTGATTTGATTTTTCAAATACTTCATGCCTTACTGGAGCCAGTTCAAAAACAGAATCAATGAAAAATTCTTCAAGCAAATATTGCCTGAATGGGCTGAATTCAGTGTCGTTATAACCAAGGTTGTACAAACTGCTACTCCTGATAATAAAAGCAGATTTCGTATCCTTCTTGCTGAAGTCACTTACTCTCAATATAAAGCCCTCGGCAATTTCGTTATTGTTAATTGCAATAGGAAATCTTTTTTTTAGGGATCTCTCATTTTTTTTTCTGTCCTGCAAATATTTATTTCCTGTGTCATCCATTCCGTTTCCTTTCCACGGTGGATTACCTAAAATGAAGTCAAATTCAATCTCTTTTAAGGTGACATTGAAGTGAGCAGATTGGTCAAAAAAATCTGCCTCAAAGAAATTGGAGTTTAAAAGTACTGGAAATTTAAAAGTTTCAATTCCTGGTGGATCCAAATAATCAAGTAAGGTCAAGTAAATAGAGAAAACTGCAACCTGCACAGCACTCAAATCTTTATCAATTCCAAAAATATTGTCTTTCGCTAAATTTTTTATTGCGGTTTTAAAACTCTGTGATTTTACGTCACACTCACTTTCTCTAATGTATTTCTCAATAATTTTTCTTAATGATTCAACGAGAAAAATTCCTGAACCGCAAGCTGGGTCGAGGACCTTACAATTGAAGTTTGAATTTTTCTTACTTATTCTTTTCTCAACTGTCTCCTTTAAAATGTAATCAACCAAAAATAATGGTGTATAATAAGCACCTTCTTTCTTCTGATTGTCTTGTCCAATAAATAACTCGTAAACATTACTGATAAACTCAATTGGAATAATTGAAAAATCGTAAAACTGAAAAAGTGAAGGCTGATTCATTGCAATGTCAGCACCTTCAAGTAACCTTTTAATTACTTGGTAATCTTCCCTCCTAAAATTTTTATATTCGCTTAGAGAAAGTGGAAATAAATCACCATTGAAACCTCTTTCTGAATCTTCTAGGTAATTAAAAAATTCTTGAATTTCCTTTGTAGAATTAAACAACTCACAGAATTCAGAATTATTCCACTTGCGAAGTGTTCCATCATATCTCATTTTTACTTCACGGTCAATCAAATATCTCACGAAAATTGATTTACCGATGATTGAATTTACAATTTTAGGGTGGTTTTTTAAATGGGGTCTTTCAATGAGAAGTTTTCTTGCAGATTTAATATTTTCAAGAAGGTGGTAATCAACTCTGTTTTTATAGTTTAATTCATTTTGGTATTGCTCCCAGGTTTTTCCTGTTACAAGCCCAAAATATGTAAAATGATTTAGCTTGTCGATTCCACCGATTTTCTCAAGAGAAGCTTTATCCTTTAAGTAATTAAAGCCATTAAAAATTTCTACTGCTCCATTATCAGCAAATATGGCAATAGGACATTCGTTGAAATTCCAAATTGCCTTATGTAATTTTTCCTTATCAGTTCTGTTTTCAAAAAACAAAACCATTGGCTTATTGTCAAAACAGAAAAAGGCGTCTGGTTCAATTTTTTTTTCAATTAATCTTTTAACTCTGTTTGGGAAACTGGTTTCTTTTAACCAGTTTTCTTCTCTGGTGATAAACAGCCCATTATTTTTATTAAGACCAAGATCGAAAAATATTTTTTCTAATGCTGACATAATATCTTTCCTTGGTAATTTACTTTTTTAATTTTTTATTGAATTTTTAAGTTGTTCCAGAGTCTTATGCAAATATTTCAGTTTTTATTAACTAAAAGTAATAGCCTAATAATTAATTTATTAACACTTATTCCTATCGGTATGCCTACTTTTAATTCAATCAAGGTGGAATGTGAGTGCAAATAAAAAGTGAAATGGCGAATTGAGCGTTCGCTAATTAATAAATATTTTGTAAACAGAGCTTATTCGCCTGCCTGTTTATGGATTTTTTTGACTTCAGAAGCTAAATTTGCTGGGAAAATAATTTTTACTTTACTAGCCTGACCCAATAAGTATTGATAAAGTTCAATGGAAGGGATTACTCGTATTTGAACTTTAAGTCCGTTTTTATTATCTGTTAAAATTTTTTGTGTTGAATGAATAGGTAAAGATTTAACATAACTACCTTGTTGAGGTTCAAAGAGAAGTATTATTTTAATCGGCTTTTCGTTAAGTCTTGTTATGCCAAAAGAATAT
>DATEMK010000489.1:0-12997 GCA_035275625.1 Bacteroidia bacterium | reverse complement strand
TTCCTTCAGCTTTATAGGTGACTGATAAATTTCAACCTGTTTAATTAAAATATCTTGTGTGCTTTTCAAACTTTGGACTTTAAACTTTAAACTTTAAACTTTAAACTTTTACGCTTCTTTTCTTCCATTCATATTTTTTGGAAAAAATAAGAACAGAAATAATAACAAGATAAAATACATGCAGCACTTCAGCAGGAATAAACAGCCATAACAACTTTCTTTTTTGAAAAAATCCTGCAACCTGGTTCATAAAAATAAAATCAACAAGAAGCTTTATAACAAACCCTGCAAGAAAAATATAAAGAAATGCATTTGTAAATAATAAAGCGATGCCCGAAAACAAAATCGTCATATTGAAAAGAAAAAACAGGATCCCGATCAATTGAACATAATGATCGGAGTAATTTTTGACTTTTGAAATCCAGCGGATTCTCTGATTGAAAAATTCTTTAATAAAAAACTGCGGCTGCGTGGTGACAACAGCATCTTTTGACTTGAGAAATGCAATTTTATCATTGTATTTGCTGCGGATAGCAAACATAAGAAATGTATCATCTCCCGAAGAAGGTTCGTTTTTTACATCTGCTCTTCCGGTTTCAAAAAAAATTTCTTTTTTAAAAGCAAGGTTAGCTGCGTTGCACATGAGCGGGTAACGGGATTGAATGGCTGCTGCGCCAATCCCGATCAAACTCATGAATTCAAGCGATTGAATTTTATCAAACAAATTACTCTCTGAAAAAACAACAGGGCCGCAAATCATGTAAGGATGATGCGTTTCATAATAATCAGCGATGGTCTTCATCCAATGTATGTTCATTGTGCAATCAGCATCTGTTGTGATGATTAATTCTCCTTTCGATTGTTTTACCGCCTCTGCAATTGCGCTTTTCTTTGAACCTTTTTTCTCTTTAAAAATTTCCGAAAGATTAATCAGTTTAACAGTTGCATTTTTATCTGATTGAATAAATGATTCAACAACCTGCTGCGTTTTATCTTCAGAAAAATCATTTGCAATAATTATTTCAAAAAGATGCCGCGGATAATTTTGTGCGGTAAGATGATGCAAACATTGAACAATATTTTTTTCTTCATTCCGCGCAGCGACAATAACTGTTACAAATGTTTTGCTTTCAGCTGCTGATGTTGAAAATATTTTTATTTTCTCCCACGAAAGTGAATAAATCAAAATCAATAAAAAATACATTCCTGTTAAAACGAACGCTACAATTTTTAACAGGATGATGAATGTTTCCATTTACCTGTTCGCTTTGCTGAGCCGTACAAAAAATAATGTGAATGCACCGATGATGGCGGGTATGACAAGATTGATAAACCAAAGGGAAAATGATGCTGCAACGATTCCCGTGCTGTCGGAAGATAAGGGTGACATAAAATATAAAGCAACAGAACCCCGGATGGAAAGCTCGGCAAGCGCAAAAGTCGGAACGATTGCCATTATCAGAAAAATTAAAAAAATAAGGCGGTATGCGGTCAATATGTCAATATCCACATCGAAAAGATAAAGCAATAAAACATACTGCGTGGTAAAAACCAAGTAACGTACTGCAGAAAGCAGGGTGATCTTGCTTAATTCTTTGCGATGATAAAATGTAAATACTTCAGTGTATTTGTCAAAACGTTTCAAAAATTTAATGCGGTGCAGAAAACTATAAAACTGTGAAACGTTAAAATAAAAAACAACGATGCCTGTTAAAGCTACAATGGAAATTCCGCAAATGATCGAATACACAAAACGCATATCGGAAAGCGGTGCTTTCATGGTAATTAACAATGCAAGCACTCCTGCTACAACAGTAATGAGCAATTGATTCATACTGCCGACCAGCGTAGCCAGCACTGCTTTTATTCTTCCCGGTGAATCGAGATGCAACACACGACCGGCATATTCTCCTATCCTGTTTGGTGTAAAAAAACTTACTGTGATGCCTGAAAAAATAGCTGACAATGATAATCCTAAGCTTACTTTTTGAATTTTAGACATTAGCACCCGCCATTTTACAGCTTCAATAAGCCAGTTAAAAAACATCATCAAAATCAAAACCGATAAAATTACCCATGTATGCCGCTCTTTCAGCAGCACGCGGTATTCATTCAATGACTGCGAAAAATTTTCTTTTACAATTACCTGCCGGTAAATTACCCAAAGCGAAATGCAGACGATGGCGATCTTGAGAGCAAGAATTAAATAATTTTTACGTTTGGTTTTATTATCCGTCAAAACTTTTGATTTTAAAAGAGGAAACAATGTTAGTAAAATTTAACCCTGTGGCAAAATTTGTATCTCTAAAGTTTTCAATATTGCAGTATTAAATTCCCAAATCAGATTTCCCATATTCACCATGCAGGAAAAAATCATCCTTGGGATTGATCCCGGCACCAACATCATGGGTTACGGAATTCTTTGCGTGGAAACATCTTCGATAAAATTAATTGCTGCCGGAATAATTCAATTGGACAAGCTGGATAATCATGCGCTGAAACTGAAAAAGATTTTTGAAAAAACCATTCATCTTATTGACGAATATAAGCCGGATGAGCTTGCTATTGAAGCTCCGTTTTTCGGAAAGAATGTGCAAAGCATGTTAAAGCTTGGCCGCGCACAGGGAGTTGCAATTGCTGCAGCGCTTTACCGGACTATCCCGATTTTTGAATATTCCCCTAAAAAAATAAAGCAATCCGTTACCGGGAACGGGAATGCTTCAAAAGAACAGGTGGCTGCCATGCTGCAAACTTTATTACATTTTGAAGACATGCCCAAATACCTGGATGCAACCGATGGATTGGCAGCGGCCGTTTGCCATCATTTCCAGGGAAATTCAAATGCGCCTTCCGGCAAAAAGGTGAATGGCTGGAAGGGTTTTTTATCTGAAAACCCTGATCGGGCAGTTTAAAAGAGAAATTCTATTGTCAAAGGTGGAAGTGCGATCCTGAAGTTCCGGGAGCCTATTCGGGAAGTTCGGAATATGATTTATTGATCCTTTCAGCCGTTTCTTTCAACTCTTCAGGTTTAAAAGAAAGCTTGGGGCGGGCAAAATTCATATCGCTCACATTATTAATAGGAATAAGATGGACATGGGCATGAGGGACTTCAAGGCCAATAACGGTGATGCCTATCCTTTTGCAGGGAATTACCTTTTCAATTGCAAGTCCCACTTTTTTAGAAAAAATAAAAAGCTCCCCCAATAACGAATCATCAATATCAAAAATATAATCAATTTCTTTTTTAGGAATAACCAGCGTATGTCCTTTGGCAAGCGGGCTTATGTCAAGAAAAGCAAGGAACTTTTCATTTTCGGCTACTTTGTAACAGGGAATCTCACCATTTACAATGCGTGTGAAAATACTTGACATTGGTTGGTTGATTTGTTGATTGGGTAATTAATTGATTAGTTGAATAAATTACCTGGAAATAGAAACAATTTCTAATTTTAATGTGCCTGACGGAACAGCGATTTCAGCAATCTCACCAATTTTTTTTCCTAATAATCCTTTTCCTATGGGAGAAGTAACGGAGAGTTTTCCGCCTTTAAGATCAGCTTCCGATTCAGCGACAAGCGTATAATCCAAAACCTGCTTATTAGCGAGATTTTTTATTTTCACTTTTGAAAGTACTGATACTTTGGAGGCGTCAATTTTGGATTCATCCAAAATGCGGGCATTGCTTAATTCTTCTTCGAGCTTTGAGATTTTTAATTCAAGCATTCCCTGCGCATCTTTGGCAGCATCATATTCTGCATTTTCTGATAAATCACCTTTATCCCTTGCCTCTGCAATCTGGCGCGAAATGCCCGGGCGTTCGACATTTCTTAAATGATTGAGCTCGTCTTTCAGTTTTTTTAAGCCTTCCTCTGTTAAATAAATAATTTCTGACATTTTATTTAAGATTTAATGTAGCCTTTATAAAAATAAAAGAATCCCGATAAAAATCGGGACTCTTTAAAGTGATTTTAATTTTAATTATTACAATGTAAGCCTTATTCCAACCCGATGAGTTCCGTCAAAATACCGGGTGGTTGAATATGCATAATCAATTCCTAAGCTTTTGCCCGATTTTCCAAGAGGAACTTCCACTGTAACACCTCCTGACAAGCCATTGGAAGCTGTTACACTCTCCTCCTCATTGCTAAGTTTTTTCTCATACACATAACCGCCTCTGAGGCTGAATAATTTTTTGAATGTATATTCCAAACCGCCACCAAATTGATCGTTGGTAAAGGAATTGGAAGTGAAGAGAAGTGCAGTTGTTAAAGAATGCAGTTCGGCAAGTTTCCAATCATAAGAAATACCAATATTCACGAGAGAAGGCATTTCAAACTTATCAGACCGTTGTAAAACGGTCATCTGGTAATTTCCCGTATATGGATAGCCGGGAGGATTTCCTTTAAAAGTGAGTCCGTCACCGGAATATTTAAGAGGCGCTCCGACATTTTTTAACGCAATTCCGATTTTCAGATTGTCTTTTTCTGCATTGGTTCCTGTGCGGTAAATAATGCCTGCATCAAAAGCAAAACCGGATGCTTTAACATCTGAAATAGATTCAGAAATAATTCTGGCTGTGATCCCGCCATAAATACTATTGGAAAATTCTTTTGAATAGGATAATCCCAGATTAATAAATTGAGGGGAATAAGTACCCAATCCTCCTTCAGGCAAGTCAACAGTGGTAATCGGAATATCTCCAAAGCTCATTGACATTAAAGCCAGCGTAACAACACCAGTGGCACCTACTTTTTGTGAAAATCCCAGTGCGCTGATATTGATTTCACTTCCCTTAAGATATTTGGTTTGAGTGAAAGAGATTTCAGTCTTTTTTACAAAAGCCGCACCTGCAATGTTAAGGAAACTGGATTCGCATCCCTTTACTGAAGCAATATTAACTCCGCCCCATCCTGCACTTCTTGCCCATGGATTAATCAATAGCTCAGTCGCACCGGCTGATCCTGCACGGTCTTCATTACCTGCAAAAACACGCTCAGTTATGGTATTAAGAAGCGAAAATGCAATCAGTAAGTAAGTTACTTTTCCTAAATATTTCTTCATATTATTATGCTAGTTTTTAGTGGTCAATTTCAGGTCTGTAAAAATAGTATTTTTAGTACACTCCAACATCAATCGGACGCAAAACGCCAAACCATTTCAGCGTCCGCTTTCCTAATTCTCCGGCATCAACATGAACAAGGTAAATTCCGCTTGCTACGGTAATACCCTGGGTATTTTTCAAATCCCAATCAACAGAAGTTTCAGTGTTGATGGTACCCAGATCACTCCCCAGGGAATTATCAGCGGCCACCTCACGAATGAACCGTTTAACAAGGACACCGTTTAATGTGAAAATAGAAATTGTACACTTGGGAGGAAGATTAACAATTTTTATACGATTATCCAATTGTCCGGCAACCCCGGTTGTGCCCTCATAAGCGGAATAAGCATAATAGGGGTTGGGTACAATATTTACTAATTTCAACGCATCTTTTGCTGCGTCCATATTACCCAGTATGGGGGCGAGATCATACGTATTGAAATTGTAAACCGGATATCCGTTTCTATTGGCAATAGTTACGAAACCATTAACATTAGCTGTACTTGCAAATGTCGTTAAACCGCTTACAGTTGTAAATTTATCATCCGCATAAATAGTATCGCCATTGTAAATGGCATTTCCACTTACCACATAATATTCTTCTCCTATGGCAAGAGTCTCGCCTTTACCCACATAGACGCCTGCATTAGCATCAGGGTTGTACCATCTGTATGTTTTTGATACTCTCAATTTTACAGTAATATCCGTTTGATTTAAAGTTTTTCCTTTTTCAAGAATAGGAATACTTACCCACATGCCCTCTTTCCAAAGAGCTTTTCTCATATTGGCGTTTCCGATACTCGCGGCAGTTAACAGGGTGTCATGTATATATTTACATCCATCGTATAAAGGAACTCCTCTTCCATCCGGGAAATTACGACCGAAAACATAAATGTAATGCATTCCGCCAAATACCGGATTACCGGCACTGTTATACACATTTTCGGTCGGATTCCATTTCATATCGGTTCCGTTATTTCCAGGATCGCCAGAATTTTCTCCATAAACGATATTAAGCCTTTCACCGGTTTCAAGATTCACGGCATAACCCGGAAACCATCCCATTCCAGTTGAAAAATCATCATTATCTGATGAGGGAAAATTCATATTTCCGTTTTTATCAATTGAAGCAGATTTCCGGAGGTCGAACCTGCTTGCGCCACCAATAGTATAAGTAATCTTGTTTCCCATTTCAATGACTGCTGCCCTTGACCATTTGCTTTGATCGCTGGTAAATACAATATCTACACTTGCAATACCAACCTGAACCAAGTTAGAGGGGCTACCGGGTGATAACCCTAACTGAATATCATTCATCACAGCAGCTGACGGCTTAGGCATCAGTGAATCCACTGAAGATGAAGTTGCAACCGCACAAACTGCCAATGGCGCCCATGTTCCGTTTAATACACTTTCATAAACTCTGAGAGGATCTTTTTTGGGAGAACTGATACCATTAACACTCCTTATCCAGTTTTCATAAGTATCGCCCGTAGAATTTTCAAGAAAATTGATCCATCTTGCTGAATTGTCTTTATATGAAATAGTGGCATCAATGAATCCGTTACCTATTGAATCTACCCCACCCGGTTCAAGTACTTTATGAATATTTGCAGAAATTCCCCAGTTAAGCTTAAGATCTTTTCCATCAGGTCCTTTTTGTTTATGATCAGTTGAAAAAACCTGTTCATAAAACTGGCTGATTGTAGTATCTTCAACTACTTGGATTCCTGAACCATGCTCAAGCATTGTCCAACGGCTATCGTCAGCCACACCGTTAAATGTGTTTGTGAAATCCAGCCCCCTTACCAATAAAGGATCATATACTTTCACATCAATAGGCCCTTTACCTCCCATATAGGAAGGATGCAAAGCACGATGTGATGGGGAATTTAAAATTTCATCAACTGTACCCTGGGTAAAATCAAGCTTCATTCCACCGTTGCCCTGTCCCTGGATACGCGTAATAACGGGTCCGTCACCGTATCCGGAATTTAAAATAGTTCCCCCGTTTTCCGGATCAATAAAATGCGGAATTGCACTATAATTCTTTATATTATTTCTTCCTGCGAGGTATGGCTTCTGCTGACCTCCGAGCTGTGAATTCAAAGGATCAAATGTTTGATAATTATTATAAGCATAAGCGACCACAGTATAATAATAAGTTTTATGATTTACCAGTGCTGTGTTGCCTACGGCAAAAAGATCCCTGTCCACTTTGAAAGTATGCGTTATCCCTGCATCTGCACCGCTGGCTTTGACTTCTGCCGTGTAAACACTAAAGGGGGCCAAAGAATAATTTACAATCTGGTTTATTCCATCCTTAATGTCACACTGAAATAACAATTTGATGTCATCCGGATGATTTTGAATATCAGATAAGCTGCCTTCAGCAGTTTTTAACTGGTACACCTGGTAACCCTGGAATTTGTAACTCTTTTGTTCATCTGTAAATGTGGTGTCCGTAAAAGCAGGATCTTTTGCACTGTACCGCTCAGTAGCAGTAGTGTCGGTATTATGGAGAGAGAAGATCAATTCTTTATCTAATTCCCGGATGACTAAATCCGGAGCATCAGGACCGTCCAGTGTCTTAAAGCAATAGTCAAATAATGCCTGTGCTTTTACATCTGCCTCTTCAAGTGAAGCAATAGATGCAGTATTGTCCCCTGAAGCAGCACGCGCCCAAACCACTCCCACAGTTATAAAATTAACGGCACCCGGCTGTAATGTGAAGGGACCGGCAGATTGCAACATGCGCCTGTCGTCAACTACATTGCTGGTAACCTCTTCCGTCCAATTCACCGGGTTTGAGGTGCTATGAGTTAAATCCGTTGTTCCGGGAAACATAAAATCACATGTATCAGTGCTGCCAGGATTGTACCCTGTTCCCCCCCAGGTCATTCTCACGCCATTTTTCCAAATTCCTTTTAAATAATTATAATAATCAATATAATTATTGGGTTCTCCTTGTATAGGGTCACCGGTACTGTTATTATAGTAAACAAACTTAGACATGATAATTTGCTCGGGCAAATCGGTGTCCGGAACCGTAATGGTTAACCCGGTATTGGGGTCAGTAAGATAAGAGCAGTCTATACAGCCATCACGGTCGTTATCTATATTATCGTCCACATCAGCCTCAGGCCCCTGGAAGAAATCAATTCCTACGGCTGGAGGAGTGTTACCATAACCATCAGGAAGTTCGTCAACCAAATCACCATTATAAGTAATGCCCAGTCCGAGCTTGACATTGCATCTTACATAATCGTCTTTATAGTAACCAAGATCACAGTCTGCCCATTGACCGAAATATGTTTGCTTAAATAAAGATGAAGACCTGTTAATAATCTGGTATTTATAAAAGGTCATATCGTTAATTGCATCATTTGTTTTGAAAGAAAAACCCTGGGCGCGTATTTCAAGCCCGATGGGTGCAGAATTCGTATTGTTCTTGACTCCGCCCACATCATTAAATACCCACCAGATAGTCTGATCACCAAATAAATAATCATTGCATACAACTTTAGGAATCGTTGAAGAAACGTTTAAATAAACACCAGAAAAATTATAATTGGGGTAATCAACCGGAAGTCCGGCAACATCCAATGCCCTGGGATCATAAATACCATCTGCATTTCCATCATGAAAAGGCGCCAGGAACTGATCTTCTCCCGGTCCGCCATTGCCGGGCCATTCTATTATATCTGTCTTTGACCCGATTTCGTCTGCAGTGGAGGCTTCAAAATCGGGATTTTTCCGGAAACTTGCAACGTCTTGTTTCCTGATTTTCCACAACCTGTTGAATTCATCGCATCTATCTTTTGTAATCGAAAAGTTAGCAACCTGAATAGGTCCGCCCCAATAATCATTACCGGTTTGCCTGTAATTTTGTGCCGCAGCTTTTATATTATTCCCGGCATCAAGTCCGCCTACCCATATAGAAGCGGCAAAACTGGAGTGTTTAGCTGAGCCTTTGGGAACTTCATATTGCGGATTTCCGACAGGACCCATATCCCACCACATGTCACCACCGACAAATATTCTTGCCCGTACGTTGTTATAGTCAAGGTCTTTTTGAGCTGTCGTTTGCGTACATCCTGCTGTTATTTTTGCAGGGGTGTAATTGGGGTTTGGAGGATTATTAAGGATTTCACGGGAAAAGGCTCCTGTGGCAATCAACATTAGACATGTCAACGCGCTGACTTTAGTTGTTTTTTTCATTTCCAGTAATTTAATAAATTATTTTTTCAGAATTTTTTTTATCAGAAATCAAATCTTATTCCAAGCCGCATTCTTCTTGGAAGGCTGTAATTAGACGGATTATTTGCTTTCAACTGGTATAATTCAGTATAAGAATTTGCATCAAGCTGCTGGTTTATAGTTTGAATTCCGAGGGGTGAGGATAAGAACCCATCATCATCAGGACGCCCGGTATATCTATAGATACTAATAATATTTTTTGAATTAAGCAGGTTTTGAACAAGGAAATAAATATTCAGGTTAGCAGTTTTCTTTTTGTCGGTGTTTTTTCCAAATTTTAAACGTATGTCACGGTCAACTTTGAGGTTAAGACGTGATTGCCAGGGTAACCTGGAGCCATTTATACTGCCTTCTAATTTACCTACCCCCACATTTTGTGCAGTCAGATCAAGGCTTTGAACATCATATTGCCTGCTGAAAGGTGTGCCTGAATTTACATTCATAACAAAATTAACCCCGGTATTCTGGAGAACCGGCTTTCCGAACCATACGGGTCCGTTATAATCCTTACCTTCACCATAACGATAATCAAGAGAAACAGTAACGGTATGCCTTTGGTCATAATCATAAGGATTTATCGCCCTCAGGTAAGGAATTCCGTTATTAATCAAATTGGTTGCCGCGGTTTCACTTGACCCTGTTCCGTCTGCAAACTGAAGTGTATAAGCGACAGACATCCTGATATTACCCGTCCTTCTTAAATCATACGCAAAAGAAAGTCCTTTGACGGTTCCGAAATCAATATTGCCGTATGTGGTATAATCCTTTGGAAACGCATAATATAAATTCTGAATTTCAACCTGGTTTCTTAACTCACGGTAAAAAGCTGAAATGGATAAAGCTGAGCTGCTGCTTAATTTCTGCTGAAATCCCATTTCATAATCTGTAGTTCTCTCGGGTTCTAATGAAGGATTGTCTAATGCAGTTACCTGTCCCAAAGCAAGATAATAATAGTCGCTGGGATTGTTTCTGTAATTTGCAGAAGGCCGCTGGGTAAGTACATCGTAATGTGCATAGAATAAAGCTTCGTCTGAAATGGGAAATGAAAATGCAACACGGGGCATCACAGTTATCTGCGGATCATAATCCTTAAAACTTTCATCAGGGTTAAAGTTTTCATTTGATGTTCCGTTTTCCGCCAAATTAACATCCCTCAGGTAAGGTGCAATTTTACCTCCGGAAGCTGAAGCAAGAACTTTAGGATCAGCAATCACTTCGCCTTTGGCATTATACCAGGTGGTACCATCACGATAGCCTATTATACCGCTAATTGTAGGTGTATTTACATTATTTACATAGATCACAAAATCATCACCTATATTAGAAGGCCTGTTTGGAATATCCTTTTCTCCCGCTGTATATGCACCATATAGAAGAAAAGGGTCATTTAGTACTTTTTGATTGGCATCAAAACGGTCAACACGCACACCCACGTTGAAAATAAGGTCATTAATTGCAAATTTGTCCTGTATATACCCAGCCATATATACCGGGCGGAAAGCATCCATTTCTCTTGTGAAGTTTCCATTTTCATCTTTTTTAGTAAAATAATCTTTAAACGATGGAGTGCTCGAAGACTTTTTTCCCAGGTAATCATAACCATAATAGCCTAAAAGAAGCCCTGTTCCCGGATCCAGCAATTCATCCGGAATAAACAAGTCAAGTGAATAATTAGATCTGTCATACGAATCAATATCCACGAAATCAATATTCCTTAGTCCGAGTTTTTTCCTGACATTTTCAAAGAAACCCGGGGTATTGCAGGTATCGCAATAGTAAAGCGGATGGAAAATAGTATCATTAGAATAAATGTTAACAGAATTATCTATATTGGTGATATTTTGATTTGCAAGACCCCTCATGGTTATCCAAAGAGTAGTAGGTGCAAGTGAGTATTGCCTGTCAATGTCCTGTTCAAATTCAAAACCCACCATAATAGCATGATTCTTTATATCCGCTGAACCTGAAATTGTTGCCCTATACCGGGTTTGATCATCAAGAACATATCCGCCAGCAGGTCTTCCTGCTGTTGACCAGACTCCATACGTTATCGGTGGCCTGCCTCCGTTAATTAAGAAATAAGAAGTAGAAACTTGGTTATCACCAGGATTATTGATACTGTCAAGATAATCAAAATATGTATTTGTATAATACTCCGAGAGAGGGTTGACATTTTGCGGTTCAAAAAAGTATTGATGCGGAGTTAAACCATTCTGCTCAAAGTGAATGGTATCTCCGTCAGGGCTAAAGGTATAAAAAAATGTGGTGTCGTCAGGATCGGGATTTGTATCAACTGAAAAGGTCGGTAGTACTGCCCCAAAGCTCGGGTCAAATGTTTGTGTAAATTTTCCAATGTAGCCATAATCAAATAACCTGTCTTCATGAATTGAGCTTTGTGTGGTTTTTGTATGTTTCGAAACATCGAACTGAAGGGAATAATATGCATTTTTTATTACCGAAGCTGACTTATCTTTATCTGATGACCCTGAGCCAAATCTTTGGGTAATTCTTCCGAAGGCATTCCAGTCTGTTTCAATAATATTAGCATTATTATTTGAATTAAAAAGTTGAAAATTCCAGTTAAACTGATTACTGTTGCCTCTTGAATAATTGCCCCCGAATGTTACGTCCACTTTTTCAACCGGGCTTACAGTGATTTTTCCATCTACTCTGAATGATTCTGCCGCTGTATTGGGTTTAAATTTAATTTTTTCAAGATCGCTTTGCCTGAGATAACTTGATGACAGGTTAAAACCGTTACCCGCTGAGTCTAATGTTAAAGGATGCTCGGTAATTTCTTTAAACTTGTCATCTTTTACCTTATATAAATCAATGGCTGAAGGATCGGGATCTTTCTCACGCTGGTATTCACCGGCTACAAAGAAGCCTGCCAACGTTCTTTTTTTACCTTCCTGGTCTCTTTTTGACCATATAGGACCTGATAGGTTAGCGCTTCCGAGATTATAACCATAGCTATCAAAAAGCTCAGATGTTACAAATTCAATTCCTCCGGCAAATTCTTTACTGGGGCCTTTTGTAGTAACGTTAATCAATCCTCCTGTATTATCACCATATTGTGCAGGGACACCACCTGTAACTACAGTTATTTGTTCAAGGCTTGACTGAGGTAAATTCAAACTTCCCTTCACTTTTATACCATCCACATAATAATCTGTTGCGTTGGAACGGGAACCCCTTACATTAAGGGCATCACCTTCATCTTTTTGTGTAACTCCGGCAGTAGTAGCTGCAAGAGTGTTAATATTTCGTGTTGGCGCAGCTTCAATTTCTTCTGAAGTGATGGTTTTTTGCGTTGAAGGATTACCTATATCAATTAAGGGCTGCTTATAATCTGTCACTTCAACAGCTGTAATATCTACAGATCCTTTGGTTAGTTTTATATCCTGAAAAGAGATTTTATCTGCAGAAACAATTACACCTTCCACCTGCGCTGCTCCATATCCGACAAATGTTGCCTTAATATTATACTTGCCGGGAGATAACGGCTTTATAGTGAATTTCCCGTCAATATCGGATTGCGCTCCACCGGCCTGGTTCCCGTTTAATTCTGCAACAATGCTGGCAAAAGGTAAGGTTTCTCCGGTTGCTTTATCAACAATCTTACCTTGTATTGAA
>DATEMK010000488.1:0-8360 GCA_035275625.1 Bacteroidia bacterium | reverse complement strand
ACGAATTTACTTTGAAATAAGAGCGGGAGAAAATCACACTAATTTTTTATTGATTGCATAGTGCGTAAGCTCAGCATTCGTTTTCATATTCATTTTTTCAAGAATCCGCGCACGGTAAGTGCTGACGGTATTTACGCTCAGCGAAAAAATATCTGCAATTTCTGAAACAGTCTTCCCGGAAGCTATCAGTTTCAGTACATCAAACTCACGGTCAGAAAGTGTTTCATGCAATGTTGCTGACAAATCCTTTTCCAGGCTTTCTGCCAGCTTTTCGGCTATGGAGGGGGTTATATAGCGCCTTCCATCCAGTATTTTACGGACAGCGTTTACCAGTTCATCCGATGCGCTTTCCTTTGTCAGGTAGCCGGCAGCGCCCGCCCTGAGTACCCTGATTGCATACTGATCTTCAGGATGCATGCTGAGAATGAGAACAGGTATTTTCGGGGATTCCACTTTCAATTGTTTCAATGCTTCCAGTCCGTTTCTTCCCGGCATTGACAAATCGCTTATGATAATATTCCAGGTTTCTTTCCTGGCTTTCTGAAGGAGTTCCGCCCCATTATTCACTTCGCTGATCTGGGCATCAGGAAATTCGTCAAGCAGGATTTCTTTTAACCCTCTTCGCACAATGCTGTGATCATCTGCAATTAATATCCGGATCATTTTTTCACTCCTATTCGTATTAAGTGTCCTTTATAGGCACTTGCAAAAAAACAGTCGTTCCTGTGCCTTTATTGCTTTCAATAATAATCATTCCGCCAAACATGGAAGCCCGTTCTTTCATCCCGATTAATCCGAGCGTATTTTTAGCTGCTATTTCTGCTTCATCAAATCCTTTTCCATCATCATGCACTCGCAGGATAAGGTTATCATTAAATAACTCCAGTCTCGCGTTAATTTCTGTTGCCTCTGCATGGCGTGCCGCGTTAGTAAGAGTTTCCTGGTAAATGCGAAAAACCCCCGTGGAAAGATTTTTTTTAAACTGCTTTTCATTGAGGGTGGAATAAAATTTACAGCGTATTCCTGTTCGTTTTTCAAATTCATTGCTCTGCCATTCGAGTGCATCAATCAATCCGAGGTCATCGAGTATTCCCGGCCGGAGATCGGAGGAAATGCGCCTGATTGTTTTTGACCGTATCGTCAATAAGAGAAATCATACCCATAATTTTTTCCTGGACGGTTTTATCCTCCGAAGAAAGTTTTTTGTTAATCCACGATGCATCCATTTTGAGCCCTGTCAATTGCTGACCTAACTCGTCATGTATCTCACGTGCAATGTTGGTCCGTTCTTCTTCCCTGATATTTTCAAGGTGAGAAGACAGTTGCCGGAGTTTGTCGTTGGATTGTTTCAGGTTTTCTTCTGCAAGAATTTTTTCTGTTATGTCATGTGCAAGAACCAGTCTTACCGGCTCACCTTCATACGTAATAGTATGCGAAATTATTTCCACTTTAATTACTGTTCCGTCCTTTTTTCTGTGTTGCCAGGTACCCATATTGCTGATTCCTTCAATATTTTTTTCCGCTTCTTTTAAAAAGCGTTCAGCCTCTTCCGGAGGACGCAAATTAACAGGTGACATGGTTAGAAATTCATCTTTCGAATATCCGTACTGCGCAACAGCCGATTCGTTAGCGTCAATAAATTTCATATCCTGGATTGAAATCATCCACATAGGGAGCGGGTTCTTGTTAAACAACAATTTATATTTCTGCTCACTTAACCGTAAAGCATCTTCAATCTTTTTTCTCTGTGTAATGTCGCGTGCAATGGCCAGCACTCTTCCGTCAGGCAGCATTTTTACATTTGCTTCCACCTCTGTAATCTTTCCGTTTCTGTCCATCATTCTTCTTTCTCTCAAAACAGAATGTCCTTTCATGATCATGTCAAACCGGATAGGATCTGTCCGTATTTGTTCGGGATCAATCAACGAAGCGATATTCATCACCAATAATTCTTCCCTTGTATATCCGAACATTTTACACAGGCTGATATTTACATCGCTGAAATTGCCGGTATTGTCGGTGATCATAATCGCATCAGAAGCCTGGTCAATAAGAGAGCGGTAACGCAGCTCACTCTTTTGCAATTCCTCCTCTGCTTTTTTCCGTTCGGTAATATCGCGGAGAAAAGCGCAAAAAAATTCAGTTGAATTTTGTTTTACAGGCACAACGGTAAGCTCTACAGGAAATTCTTTTCCATCCCGGTTGAGCGCTGTAATTTCAATCAGCTTATTCAGTATAACACTTTTCCCCGTATCTAAGTAATGCTTTAAACCTTTTTCATGCTGCTCCCTGTACTGGGCAGGAATGATTATTTCTGCCAGGATTTTACCTGAAACTTCGTTTTCCTTCCACCCGAATATTTTTTCCGCTTTGGGGTTCCAAACAATAATTTTTCCCGCAGTATTAATGCAGATGATGGCATCCAATGCAGCATTCATAATCAGCCTCATCGTTTCGTCACTATGATAGACAACCGGCTCGTTTGGTTCATCAACCGGCTTATTTGAAAAGTTTATGCTGCTGTTCATTTAATTTTCCATTTAAAATTTGAAAGAGTAAAAGAAAGAAAAATTTTGCCCTGTTTCAATGATGCTTTTAAAGATATTTTATATGATCACCCCATCTTTCATCACCAGCTTCCTGTCGGCCATATCTGCCAGCTCTTCATTATGGGTAACAATCACAAAAGTCTGGTTGAATTCTTTTCTGAGTTTAAAAAATAATTTATGCAATTCTTTTGCATGTGTGGAATCAAGATTTCCTGATGGCTCGTCAGCAAGAATGATGGATGGATTATTAATGAGCGCCCTTGCCACCGCCACCCGCTGCTGTTCTCCTCCCGAAAGCTCAGAAGGTTTGTGATGGCTTCTTTCACTGATGCCGAGGTATTCTAAAAGTTCGTTCGCTTTTTTTTCTGCTTCCTGCTTTGAAATTTTAGCAATAAAAGCCGGTATGCAGACATTTTCCAAAGCATTGAATTCAGGAAGCAAATGATGGAACTGGAAAACAAAGCCAATATGCTTATTTCTGAATCTCGAAATTTTTTTAGAGGACAATTTTGTGATCTCGGTATCTTCAATTTTAACGGACCCTTTATCTGTTTTATCAAGTGTTCCGATAATCTGGAGCAATGTAGTTTTTCCCGCACCCGATGCCCCGACAATAGAAACCACTTCACCTTTATTGATGGCAAGGTCAATTCCCTTCAGCACATGAAGTCCGCCATAAGATTTGTGAATATTTTGCGTTGTAATGAGTGTCATCAGCGAATACCTGCCTGCCTGCCTGCAGGCGAATGGATGCGAATGTACGAATAGAGTTTAAAGTTTAAAGTTTGAAGTCTAAAGATTGTTGCGTGTTCCATTTAACTTCAGACTTCAAACTTTAAACATCAAACCTAAAACAATTTCCTAAGTTTGCGATCTTTAAAAATTATTCTCTTTGAATTTCGAAATCGTTACTGAAAAACCCTGGTGGTTTATTTTATTTTGCTTTGCTCTCGGCTTTTTGTATGCGTTAGTACTCTATCGAAAAGAAAATCTTCTTCATGATGTGCGTCCATGGTTGAAAAAGCTGATGGCGGCTTTTCGTTTCATAGTGGTATCGTTCCTTGCATTTCTTTTACTCTCCCCGCTGATCCGCACGGTGTTCCGTGAAGTGGAAAAACCTATTATCATTGTAGCACAGGATAATTCGCAATCTGTTTTAACAGGAACCGATTCCGCAGCATTTAGAAAATCATACACGGCAGCTTTTAATCAAATGTCTGATGAACTGAAAAAAAATTATGATGTGCGTACATTTTCTTTTGGTGATAAAGTGCAGGATAAAATCAGTTTTGATTTTTCAGAAAAGCAAACGGATATTTCAAAATTGTTCCGGGAACTTTCATTAAAATTTGCCAACCGGAATGTAGGCGCTGTTATTCTTGCAAGTGACGGGTTGTATAACACAGGCAGCAATCCGTTATACTCAAATGAGCAGCTGAAAGCGCCTGTCTATTCAATTGCATTAGGAGACACTACGGTAAAAAAAGATATTCTTATCTCAAGAGTAAATCATAACCGTGTGGCTTTTCTCGGCAATACATTCCCCTTGGAGGTGATTATTGATGCCAAACAATGCTCCGGTGAAAAAGCTGAACTGACTGTTGAGAAAGATTCAGCCGTTTTATTTCATAAAACAATTGAAGTTTCGGGAAATAAATATCATTCATCAGTTCCTGTTTTTATAGAAGCCAGGGTGAAAGGGATTCAGCATTACAAAATAAAAATTTCACCGCTGCAAAATGAAATCAGTTTCAGTAATAATATAGCAGATGTTTTTATTGATGTTACGGAAAGCAAACAGAAGGTGCTTATTATAGCCGATGCACCGCATCCGGATATTGCCGCTATGAAAGCGATCATTGAAAATAACCAGAACTATGAAGTGAAACAGGAACCTGTAAAAGATTTCAAGGGGAATCTGAATGAATACAACCTTGTTATTCTCCACCAGCTTCCTTCGGTTAATAATAATGCGGAAGCGGTGCTGGAACAACTGAAGGCAAGCGATGTTTCTGTTTTTTATATTCTTGGTGCGCAAACAAACGTGAATACATTAAATGATTTAAATACAGGGATCACCATCAGTGAAAGCCGGAATAAGCTGAATGAAGCACAGGCATCACCGGCTAAAGATTTTTCACTTTTTACAGTGAGTGATGACCTGGCTGATTTCATTTCAACATTGCCTCCTCTCGAATCTCCTTTCGGAATTTACAGGAGCAATGCAAATATTTATACGTTGCTTTACCAGCAAATCGGCAATGTAAAAACAGATCAGCCGCTTTTATTTTTCAGCCAGGCAGGCTCAAAGAAAATTGCTGTGTTAGCGGGTGAGGGGATCTGGAAATGGAGATTAAAGGAATTTGCGCAGAACAACAATTCAAATTTTACCAATGACCTTTTAATTAAAATGGTGCAGTATCTTTCTGTAAAGGAGAAAAAAACTCCATTCAGGGTTTCGTATAAAAATAATTTTGCAGAAAACGAGCCGCTCATATTTGACGCAGAGCTATATAATGAAACAGGTGAGCTGGTAAATACCCCTGATGTAAAAATGACCATTACAGATGCAGAAAAAAAATCTTATCCTTTTACTTTTTCAAAAACTGATAAAGCCTGGTCATTGAATGCGGGCAACCTGCCCGTAGGCAATTATAAATTTAAAGCCGAAACAAAGCTGGGCGATAAGCTGTATGCGGAAAGCGGGGAATTCAGCATAAGCGCATTGCAGTTAGAATCTTCTGAAACGGTTGCCAATCATCAGCTGCTTTTTACCCTGTCTGAAAAGAGCGGAGGTAAAATGGTGTACGAGTCACAATTAAATGAATTGCCAAAAATGATTGCCGCCCGTGAAGATGTGAAGCCTGTAACCTACACACAAAAAAAACTGAAAGACATAATTAACCTTAAATGGGTTTTCTTTTTGATAATGACATTTCTTTCAGCAGAATGGTTTTTGAGAAAGAGGAGTGGGGCATATTAAGTTTAAGACCGCGAAGATTTCAAAAAAATAACCTGCATGTTTCTTTTTGGCGGCAGGGTTTATTTTTGCACATTGGGATTTTTTTCCCCATGCATGATAATGCTTTCGCTTTGAATTTGAATAAGCTATAGGTTAGAAAAGGAGTGCGATTTGCTGTGGCATATTTTTTACGCACTTTATATAAAAAACAATATTATGGAAACTATAGGGGTCACATTACCGGAAGCAAAAAAAATTATAATAAGATACAGCCTCTTAGCTGCGGGGCTTTATATAGTATACTTTTTAATTATGATGATTTTTAACCTCGAAGTGCGTACAGAATTACGCTTTTTTAATTACTTCCTCTATTTCTTTGCCGGCTACCAGGCTTTGAAAAAACTGCGTGGTGAGCGCCAGGGCGACATGAAATACCTGCAGGGGTTAGGGATAGGTTTCGCCACCGGGGCCCTTTCATTTACCATTCTTGGAGTATTTATTTTTCTTTACTGCCTCATTAATCCATCATTTCTTAATAATGTAACGCAGAATTATCCCTACCAATTTTTGCTGGGTCCATTCAGTGCGTTGTTCCTGGTAGCTTCTGAAGGTATTGCTATGAGCTCGATAATTTCACTTTGTCTTATGCAGTATTTTAGAATTTTTACTACAGGCCCGCGCAGAAGATTCCTGTTTTTTGGCAGAAGAATAGGCATTGCGGAAGAAAAATAACAAAAGTTCAGTATGGTTTGATCTTCGTTTGATTTTCGTGCTATTTATTTTACGGACATCTCCTATTGGGATACATTGAACCTTAAAGCTGGGCGGAAAAATAAAAAGGAAAAAGATTGCTGAAAGCAACCGGAAATTTTGTTTCTATGACACGAGGTTGAAGTGTTTTGAGATTTTTTTTTGAATTTTTTATAATATACAGCATCCGTTTTACAAACCCAGACGAATAAGACACTAAAATTCATATTAAAGTAGTATTGCAAAGTATTTTTATTGCTTGTAAATTGCGCCCAAATTTTATTCACCACTGAATAATAAATTGTGCCAATAAAAACTAAAATTACCTGCTATGAAAAAAATCACTCTCTTATCCGTTATTGTTATTGCATTTTGTACTGCTGCCCATGCGCAAATTCAAATTCAAGTGGCTGCTCCTGGTTTGCAGGATGTTTGCGGTCCAAACATTGCAACGTTAGAAGTGGTATCCCCTCAGCCCGGCTATACATATAACTGGAACATAGAAATTCAAGGCAGCTGCGGAACAGGATATATAAACCAGGTAGGCAGCGGAACAACCTTTTCGGTTCAATCAACAGGATATTATGGTTGTTATGGCATTCCTCCCGGTGGCGGAAACCCTCAATCATCCAATATGATTCCTGTGCGGGTGCTGCCTAATAACCCGATGCCGCTCTTTCACGGCAATGTGAATTGTGTTGCTTCGGCTGTTTTATGTGTTCCGACCAATTTTTATACTTGGGGAGGTGATGTAATTAAGTGGTATAAAAATAACGTTCTGATAAGCGGTGCGGTTTCCTCAAGTTATACTGCAACAACATCAGGATATTATAAATACTCTGTTGCTTCGGTTAATGTTTTGGGTTTGTGTTCAGCTACTACTTTTTCTGATAGTGTCCTTGTTACTATTGCCGCTGCAACTATCACCCCGAGCGGGTCAACTGCATTTTGCACCGGGGGCAGTGTTTTATTAAATGCAAACACAGGGTTATCTTATCAATGGAAATTAAACACAGTGGATATTTCCGGTGCAACCAATTCAACATTCAACGCAACAGCGGCAGGAAGTTATACCGTTGTAGTAAGTCACTCATGCGGTTCAGTAACGTCAGCGGCAACCATTGTAACAGTAAATCCGCCTCCTGCGGCATTAATGAGCGGAACAACTTCTATCTGTAATGGTAGCAGCACCAGTATTACAGTCACTTTTTCAAATGCTCCGGGTCCGTATTCGTTCTCTTATAACCCGGGAGGAATTGTAGTAAATAACGCTGTCAATCCAGCTGTTATACCTGTTTCACCTGCTTTAAGTACAACTTATACTTTATTTTCTGTCAGTAATGCATCCTGCGTGGGAACTGTAAGCAGCAGTGCAGTAGTTACAGTTAATCCTCTTCCTTCAGCAACAATTACAGCCGGAGGTCCGACTGTATTTTGTTCAGGCGGAAGCGTAATTTTAAATGCACCGGTTGCAGCAAACAGAACTTATCAATGGAAAAAAGGAGCTAATATAATTTCTGGTGCAACCTTATCGTCTTATACAGCTACGACCGGGGGCAATTACAGGGTGATAGTAACAAATACTGTAACAGGCTGTTCAAAAACAACAGGAAGCGCAACAACAGTAACAGTAAATCCTCTTCCTTCTGCTGTAATAACTCCGCAAGGACCCACTACATTTTGTGCTGGCGGCAGCGTAGTATTACAGGCAAACACCGCGGCAGGCTTAACTTATAAATGGAAAAAAGGCAGCAATTTTATTTCAGGAGCGACTTTATCAAATTATACTGCAACAACAGGCGGCAATTACAGGGTGCAGGTAACTAATAATAATGGATGTTCAAAAACTTCTGCCTTTGTAGCTGTTAGTGTGCCTTGTAAGGCAGGCGAAAGTATTTTATTAGAAAATGATTTCGAAGTAAAGGTTTTTCCGAATCCTTCATCTGGCGATTTTGTTTTTAATATTGAAAGCAAGCTCGAAAAAGTAATTTCTATTAAAGTATTTAATGCAGCCGGCAGTTTAATCTTATCAGAAGCAATTCACAATTCTCAATTTACCATACTGAACGCACGATTAGCTCCCGGTATTTATTCTTCGG
>DATEMK010000487.1:0-14492 GCA_035275625.1 Bacteroidia bacterium | reverse complement strand
TTATTGAGAACTGTTCTCCAGTTTTCTTCTGAATGCTCCTTCGTTTTTTCGTCCGGGATATTTTGTTGTGTCAGGGTGAGAATGGTATTGTCATTTTCTTCTTTTAATTCAAAAGTGACAATAACATAATTTTCTGGCTTGTCTTCGATTCCTGACATGGAGCTCCAATAGGTATATTGCAAAAGCTTGCAGGGTTCTGCTTCAAGCACTGTTCCTTTATCTTCATAGGTTTTTCCTTTCCATTCGCCAGTAAAAGTAAGCGGGCTTCCCGGTTTCCAATCTGATTTTGCATTTGTTCCGAAGAAATACTGTTTAATGATTTCCGGTTTTGTCAATGCATCCCAAACCTGTGAGACCGGTGCATGAATACTGGTAGCTGCATGTCCTGTGATGTTGCTTTTCATTTAATTAAAGTTTTATATTAATTGTGAAAAATTTATGCCATCGCCCGGAAAAGGCTTCTTCTAAAAATTTCGGGGGAAAATTTTCTTCAATTGATATCTCCCAACCGGCTCTGAATCAAAGGTTGAAGAAGAACTGCATAAAGGAAATTTTTTGGAGGGTCTTGATACATGTATGAAAGATGAGCTGGAATAACATGGACGCAGTTTCCTCCCTTTCCATTAACAAACAGGTTTTGACAAAAGCGGATATTTTTATTCCTTCACAAAATTGTGTACTGCCTGTTTTGCACGATCTGTCACAACAACAGAATAAATTCCATTTGGAAAACCGTGCAGGTCAACCGTATTTTTAACAAGTTCTCCATCACCGGGAATTATTTTTTGAAAACATAGTTTCCCGTTGATATCGTAAATCCTGATTTCTGCCTCTGGAGATTCAGTTAAAAAAGATAAGTTTATAAAATCTGCTGCGGGGTTAGGATAAATATTTAATAAAGATTTTTCACCGGGTGCTGTACTATAGGATTCACCTTCTTTCAGAATCGCGGTCGTAAATGATATGACAGAACTGTATTTGCTGAATACACCTGGATTCGTGCTGCATTTGGCTCTTACCCGCCATTTATAATTGGTGCCGGGCAATAATCCGGTAATGGTTTTAGAGTTTACAGTTGACGTTGTGATCGTCCACACCGTTTCAATTGAAATTTTATATTGAATAGTATAGCTGATGGCGCAGGGCACGGCATCCCATTGTAATGTAGCGCTTCCGGCAGTGGTAGCAGAAGTAAAAGGATTTGCCGGTACAGCATAAACAGTAAAATATGCAGTTGAATTTTCTCCCGTAAGTGCGTTATTCGTGCTTGACACCCGCACTTTATAATGTGTGCCGCCTGTTATAGTGGAAGGAAGAGCAGCAGTAATAGTTCCCGAAGCTGCAGTGCTGTTTACGGTTGCAAGGTTGACATTGTTTGCAAAAGAACCTGAAGAATCTGAAAGGATCAGTTTAAGCTGGTTCCCTGCATTAAGTGTAAGCGCTGTGCAAACATAATCAACCGATATAGTCGCGCCTAAGCAGAAGCAGCTTCCGTTTACACTGCATGTAATTTTATCGGGTGTATATTCCCACCAGTCATTCACAGGCGCCTGGGCGAAACCATAATTTGCATAGCCGGTTCCGAAATATCCTTTTTCACCCAGCCCTGCACCTGCACCGCCATAACGTATAGTGCCGGGGAAAGACGCTTTTGTTTTCCATGTATTTGTTGAAGGCTGAAACTGAAAAAGAGCGTTATAATAAGCGCTCCCCCTTATTCCGCAAACAATATATCCGAATTGTTTCACACTGAAACCTGTTGCAGATGCTCTGCCATATCCCGTTAAGGATGCCTGCTGAAGCCATGTATTATTAGCAGGATTGTACTTCCAGCAGTCATCATAATAAGTGAATCCTGCCGAATCCTGCCCTGCGAAAACAAAACAATTATTGCTTACCGCAAATGCAGCAGCCCAGTGGCGTGCATCTCCCGGTAAGCTTGTTTTTTGTGTCCATGTATTGTTTGCAGGGTTATATTGCCACCAGTCCTTCAGGACATGGTTTGTGGAATCGCGCCCTGTGCCGAGATATCCTTTACCGTTTGCAGCCACAGCGACAGCATTCATCCTCGCTGTACCGGGAAATGCTGCTTTTTGTGTAAACACATTTGTATTTAAATCATATTCCCACAGCTCTTTTGAATAGTTATAAAGCGTTGCGCCAAGTGTTACATAGCCTTTTGTACCGATGGAAAACGCAACACCGTTCTTTTTCATAATGGGCAACGAAGCTTTTAGCAGCCATTCATTGTTAGTAGTGTCAAATGCCCAGTAGGAGGTTTTTAAATCACTTAATCCTCCCAGCCCGCTTCCGACAATTACATGCTGGCCTGCGGCAAAAGCCACATCATAATATCTTTCGGCCCCGCCACAATCTGCAATCTGTGACCATGTTCCGCTCGCAGGATCGTACGCGTAATAGTCACTCAGGTTGCTGTGATTATCACTCCCTGCACCTACATACCCTTTTGTACTGGTGCTGAATGCAGTTGCTCCGCGTGCACTGCCGGGGAAGTCAGCTATCTGCATCCAGTTATTGTTTGCGGGATCATAACGGTAAAAATCCTTCTGCATAATTACCACATTGTTCATTCCGCACCCTGCATAACCATATTGTCCTACTTTGAAAGCGGTAAAGCCTGTGCGATCTCCTCCCATGTAATCAGCCTTTTGTGTCCATATATCGGTGACGGGATCATACATCCAAAAATCTTTGGTGGCAGTGCTCACTCCGGCCACACTTCCTGAACCTCCGTAAAACTTATTATTTATTACAAAACCATTGCTGCCGCTCCGTCCGTTAGTGGGCCAGTCGGCTTTTTGCGTCCATGAATTTGCAACAGCATCATATTCCCATGTGTCGCTGGTATTTCCCATGGAATTTCCTCCTGTCGAAATATATCCTTTGCCATTTATTGCAAATCTTGCCGCGCCTGAACGCCCTGGTCCCGGTGTATTTGCTTTTTGCGTCCAGGCATCAGCAGCGGGGTTGTATTCCCAGAAATCGCCTATATACGTACCGTTATAACCTGCTCCCGCGTATATTTTTCCGTTTATGGCAAATGCAACCGCTCCGGACCTTATGCTTGCAGGCAGGTCCGCAATGCGGATCCATTTATTATTAGCTTCATCATACCGGTACCCGTCATTCCTGTAAAGATTGCCGTAAAATGATCCGAACAATACGTAGCCGTTATTATTAACAGTTACTCCGGCTGCACCGGCTCTCACTGTGGCATCACTGTTGCCAATGCTTGTTTTTTTTGTCCATACGCCCTGTGCAAAAATCATGGAAGTCATGCAGCATGTTAACAGCAGGCATACTGAAAGCAGTGTTAGGTTCTTAATCATAGAAATATGTTTTTTGATTTCTGATATGCAATGTTCCAAAAAATTCATGGATTAAACAAGCAGGAGGGAGGTTACGAAGATGTTTTTTTATTATTTAACTTCGTAGCCGTCCGGGTGAAAACAACGGCATAATCTGTAATTTAAAAACAGCAGTACAATATGTTTATCGGGCATTTCGGTGTAGGGTTGGGAGTGAAAAAATTTGCTCCGAAAATTTCTCTCGGATTCCTGTTTATTGCAGTTCAATTCTTAGACCTCCTGTGGCCAACACTACTTCTTTTAGATATTGAACATGTTGTTATCGCACTAGGTATTACGAAAGCCACACCGCTTGATTTTGTTCATTACCCGGTTTCACATAGCCTGGCAATGGTAATTGCCTGGGGAATTATTTTTATGTTTTGCTCACGGCTGTTTTTTAAAAACGTTAAATATTCATTCATAATTTTTCTCTGTGTTATCAGCCATTGGTTTTTAGATTTAATCGTTCACCGTCCTGATCTTCCCCTTTTGCCGGGCAATTCAATACGATTAGGTTTGGGGTTTTGGAATTATCCGTTACTGTCCAACCTGGTCGAAGCTATGCTGTTTTTCGGAGGTGTTTTCCTTTATTGCAAATCAACATCTGCAAAAAATAAATTCGGTAATTACGGTCTGATTATTCTTGTTGCTCTTTTACTTATTGTACAGTTTGCAAATATGATGGGACCTCCCCCGCCAAACATTAAGGCAATTGCCTGGGCAGGGCAATTACAGTGGCTGTTTGTAATCCTTGCGTTTTTTACAGATAAAAACAGGGAGGCAATAAATAAATAATTCTTTCTGGACCTGGAACTGTTGCTGAATTTCAATGGCGGAAATTTAAAAAGAAAAATTACTTTCGCTTAAAGTAAAACAAGCGGGTTCCTGGAAAGTAAATCCTGTTTAGAAAATAGTATACAGAAAAGTTATCTCTTTACTTGTCCGCAGGACAGCATTCACCGGAAGTGCAGGAAGGGACAAAAGAAGCTGTACATTTCTGCGCAGTTTTTCAAAATCTAAAGATTTTTATTCCACCACCACTTTCGTCTTCCGGCTTTCATTACCTGATCTCACATCCAGTATATAAATTCCTTTCGCAAGCTGGTTTAATTTCATCTCATAATTATTCAAACCCTTGTTGAAGATTTGATCTTCCGAAAGCACAATCCTTCCTGTAATATCTATAAGCTGTAATGCGAAGGCGGATGCTTCTTTTACGTCTATGCTAACCGTTATATAATCATGTGCCGGATTTGGATATACTGAGAACCGGTTACTGATTACTGATAACTCTTCACCTTCCTCCCTGCATACGGATGAGAAATTTTGCGAACGCACACCGCTCACACCGCATCCGTTGGTTGCCGAAACTTTTACATTTCCAGTTCCTGTTCCCCATTGCACGTCAATGTTATTGCTTCCCTGCCCTGCCTGGATCGTGCTGTTTGTAACAATCCAATTATATACAGGCAATGGAGTGGCTGCCGGTGTGCTGAAATTTACAAATGCTCCGCTGCACCAGGTGAGCGGGTTTGCAGTTATTGCTGCCGGTGTGTTAGGCTTGCCGGAAATAGTGATGCTTCTCGGTGGGCTGGTGCCCGGTGTGCATAAATTTGTAGTAGCTGTCACAGTTAAGAATCCGCTGGTGAATACAGGTGAAACGTTCAGCAGAATGGTGGTAGTTCCCTGCCCGCTGGTGATGGTGGTTCCTGAAGGAATTGTCCATGAATATCCCGTGGCATTAGCCACGTTAGAAATCGAATACTGAACCGTGGAGTTGCAGATATTGGTTGTCGGTCCGGTTATGGATCCTGGCTGGCCCGGAATATTGCTTCCCACTGTCTTGCATCTTGCAACGCTTGCTCCGCACTCGCTCAAAGCAGTTACGCAAACCGGTGGCGCTCCGGTATATGAATTAGGGAAGTCAACTGATATAGAAGTCGAATTTTGTCCTGAAACAATAGTGCAGCCTGCCGGTACTGTCCAGTTGTATCCTGTTGCTCCTGTTACCAATGGAACCGAGAACACTACTCCTGTTGCACCCGGGCAAACTTTTGAAGGGCCCGTCATGGAGGCAGGCAATGCAGGATTATTAGTCAGGGTCACACATCTTGGCGCACTGGTGGATGAGCCTCCGCAGGAGAGGGATGCGGTTACACATAACTGTCCTGATACAAAGGCGGGAGGAAATGTTACCTGTACGTTCTGTGTACCTTGTCCTGACGTAACGGGTGTTGCTGATCCGCCCAGTGTCCAGCTATAAATCGCGGCTCCGGCAGAAGCACCGCAACTATAGTTCTTCACATCATTTGGACATGCAACGGGGTTTGCCGGGGTGATGGTTCCCGGAACACCTACAATTCCTCTTACCGTCTGGCATTTGTACGTTGCAGATATGCCGCAACCGTTCACTGCTTTTGCACATACATAATAATAAGTTCCCGTGATTAAAGCTCCGAATTGCGCCCATACTGTTTTGCCTGTGGTCGCAAATGGACCTGCCACAAAGGGACCGGTTTGTAAATTGCTGAACAGCACAACAGGTGAATTACCGCCCGTGCTCCACTGATAGGTAGTGCCGGGTGTAATTGTTGAATTGGCGGTAACCAGGTAAACATCCCCGTCACACGCTCCCGCAGTAGGACCCGTGACACTCGTAATAAAAGTATTGGAAGGAGGAGCGCTGCTAACGATCACAACAGCGGTACCCGAACCGGTTCCTGAACAGTTTGCATCAGAAAGAACAGTGATGCTGTAATTGTGAGAGCCGGCAGTTGACGGAGTTATATTCAGGATTGCTGTGCTTGCTGAAGAAGATCCGCTCACTGTTTGTGAACCATCGGAAATGGTATAATTCCAGGGGCCTGTTCCGGTAAATGTTAAGTTCAGGGTTGCAGCCTGAGTTAAACAAATAGTTGAATTGCCGCTGATGGTTGCTGTCGGGGCAGGAGTAACAGTGGTGTTAACAGACGGGCTTGTTCCCGAACATCCGTTTAAGGTTACGGTTCCCGCCCAGCTTCCTGCCGTATTAACACTGATGGTTTGTGTAGTTGCTCCTGTTGACCAGCTATAGCTGCTATAACCGGCTCCCAAATTTAAAATAGTAGAGCTGCCGGAACAAAATGAAAGATTTCCGCTGATGGTCGGAGTCAGCGCAGTAGTTACAGTTGTTGTCGCAGATGCTGAACCTGTACAACCGCTGCTATTTGTTACTGTTACAGTAAAGGTATTCGCTGTGTTTACCGAAATGGTTTGCGTGGTTGCACCCGTTGACCAGTTGTAGCTTGTAAATACCCCAGCATTTAATGTTGTGGAACTGCCGGAACAGAATGATAATGTACCGCTCACTGATGGAGTCGGATTGGCATTTACGGTTGTGGTTGCAGATGCTGAACCCGTACAGCCGGTTGCATTGGTAACCGTAACAGTAAATGTTCCTGCCGTGTTAGCTGAAATAGTTTGCGTGGTAGCTCCGGTTGACCAGCTGTAGCTTGTAAATACCCCAGCATTTAATGTTGTGGAACTGCCGGAGCAGAATGATAAGCTTCCGGTGATTGATGGTGCCGGATTCGTATTTACGGTTGTTGTTGCAGAAGCTGAACCTGTGCATCCACCTGCATTGGTAACCGTAACAGTAAATGTTCCTGCTGTGTTAGCTGAAATAGTTTGCGTGGTTGCTCCCGTTGACCAATTGTAGCTTGTAAATGCACCAGCATTCAATGTTGTGGAGCTGCCGGAGCAGAATGATAACGTACCGCTGATGGATGGTGCCGGATTCGTATTTACGGTTGTGGTGGCAGATGCTGAACCTGTGCATCCGCCTGCATTGGTAACAATTACAGTAAATGTTCCTGCTGTGTTAGCTGAAATAGTTTGCGTGGTTGCACCCGTTGACCAGTTATAGCTTGTAAATACTCCAGCATTCAATGTTGTGGAGCTGCCGGAACAGAATGATAACGTACCGCTGATGGATGGAGTTGGAGCCGGGTTAACAGTCATAGTTCGCGATGCTGAACCCGTGCATCCGCTTGCATTGGTTACAGTTACAGTAAATGTTCCTGCAGTGCTGACCGAAATAGTTTGAGTAGTTGCACCTGTTGACCAGCTATAGCCTGAAAATGTTCCTGCATTCAATGTTGTGGAACTTCCTGCACAGATTGCAGAGTTGCCGGTTATTGCAGGTACCGGGTTCGGATTAACAGTAATTACGGGAGAAGTAAAAGGAATAATACATCCGCTGCCGTCACCAATGTTGACTGTATAAGTTCCGGTTGATGCTGGAGTTACTGTCTGTATGGCACCATTAAGGTTTCCGGGCTGCCAGGTATACGTATAGTTGACAACCGGGGTAAAACGATACGCATCATTATTTGCAGTAAAGTGTGCGCTGTTGCGTCCGGGTACTGCCACACCCGCAGTGCCGCTGATATTTTCAACTCCCTGTGTTGTGGTTGCTGACGCATCTGCCGCAGAAACATTGCTGATTGTAGTGGTATGAATTTCCACCTGGTTGCTTCCTTCTGATAATATTGCCTGGACAATAAAAGGATAAGTGGTGCCTCCGAGAAAATGCCAGGTTGAATATTTTACAATTAGTTTCTGGTTGGGTGAAACACCTGTATTAAAATAGCTGACAGAACTTCCCGCAGCAGGGGGATATAAATCATTCCATGCAAGGGCGATATAGTTATTAGGAGCCGCAGATGTCGGAATGGGCACACCGTAAACCGGTGAAGCAGGCTGCCCTGCACTGAAAGTTATAAAACCATTGGAGCAAATGTAAAAATTCGTATAGTTCTGCCCGAAGAAATTAAATGTAAATCCTATGGGCTTTACAGTGCTCATTGCATCATCAGCAAGGGTAACAGTGGTTCCTGTTCCTGCTACAGGAGCATAAGTTATATTGCTGACGTTATAGGTAATGTTGGGGCTTCCTGTGCCGGCAGCGTTTAACTGTACTGTTGATCCGCTGCATACAGCCGAAGGGGTGGCAGTTACAGTTGCAGAATAGGATGGTGTGACAGTGACTATGTGAATTGTGCTGTCACTGCCAAGCGTATTAGTAACAACCAGCTTCACATTATAGGTACCCGGAGCATTATATGCATGGACAGGATTCTGAAGAGTGGAAGTTGTATTGTCTCCAAAATTCCATAACCAGCTGAAAGGCTGAACTGACTGATCTGTGAAACTAACATTACCCATACAGGTAACTGTGCTGAAATTAGATGTAAATGCGGCAACCGGTGGCTGTGTTGCTGTCAGGCATACCGGTGGCATGGAAAAGCCTGCAGTCTGGTCAGTAGAACTGTTTGAACTGCCCTGGACAGCATTATATCCCATACCTCTCCTGGCAAAAGCTTCCCAAATGCGGCATCGGTGAGCGTTATTGTAAAGAGCAGCATCGGCAGCTAAAATAGCATCACGCGCATCAAGATAACCGGGACTGCAGGGCTGAAGCTTCATACCTTCCAATACTAACCGCATAGCTATATAGTTTCCCGATGTGGTTACAGTCGGGTTACTGTTAAATCCCAAATCTTTAATAAGAAAACAGGACATATCCCAAATGGCGTCACACCATATTTCACCTTTTGCATGGGGACCTGAGCTGGCAGCTAAATCAGCATAAGTCTGCGGGTTGATAGCCATGTTAACAGAGTAACGGTAACGCCTGATTCCTAAACCGCTGGTAGCCTGGTTTAATGCATAAGTACCGATACCGCGCGCCTGGGTTAAAATTCCGCCACCGGTAGTATCACCCGGTTCAGTAGTCATGATCAATGCAAGCCAGTCGCTCCAGCCTTCACCACCCTGTTCTGCATTGTTCAGGCAACTTGAATTTGCAGGACCACCGGTCAGCCGGTTGGATAATCCGTGGCCATATTCATGAGAGACAATGCCGTTGTCGAACGATCCGTCCCTGTCAGGTGTGGGAGCCGTCCATAAATACATTTGCATGCGTCCGGAACTGCCATCCACAGGTGTGGAAAAGTTAGCGTTGTTGGTTCCGCTTCCATCAAATGCTTCAGCTTTTACATAATCATTCCCCAATCCGCCATTGCCATAATTATTCTGCTGAAAATTTCCTGCAGCTTCTGTAAAGCCTGCGTGATAAAGAACGTCATGAATTCTGTTATTCAGATAAAAAAGGTTAGTGATAGAGGCATCCTGGTTAACTAACGGTGCCTGGGTTAGATCAAGCGGGTAATTAAACTGCAGCGTAGCGCTGTTAGGAGAGTAGCCCGGCTGGTTATCATTATTTGCATCCTCATACGCATGCACATTATTTCCCCTTGTAATGGTGTATTCCGCTCCAGTAGCCCCATTCACATCATGCCATCCATGAGGAGAAGCTGTATTGTCTGACGGATTGAACAGAATGGAACGACTGCCAAAAGATGGAGCTTCAATTGGAAAAGGAAAAACCTGGTATTCAGCCGGAACAGGTGCAGGTGGCAATGGAGGGGGAGGAGAATTTGGAATAAATGACTCCTGATCATGAATTATATAATTGTGAGGCGAGTCTTCAAAACTGCAATTGGTAGTCCAGTCATTTTTGTCAAGATAATCTCCGTTTAAAGCGTTTATTCTTATGTTCCACCAATGCGGCTCATCCTTCATTTCAATGCTCACATCCCATGCAAGAAAAACGCCTTCATCCGTTGCACGATAAACCAACTGCACTTTTACGGGGCTTGCAGAAATCCCCGGTGAATCAAAAATAAATTTGTTTAAATCCGTATCGCTGCCGGTTAATTTAACTTCAGCAGGCTGGGTGCGCCCGAGATGAGTAAGTGCATACCCGATTGCTTCTTTCGCAGTAATGGAAGGTACAGAAGTCTTTACTTTTCTCTCAAGATGATCAATAATTCCAGGGGTAAAGTGGAGAACTTTATTGTCTTTTACCAGGAAAATACTTATAGCATTATAAACAATAATATGATGATGTCTTTGCTGAACATAAGCGTACGTTAGCCCCGAAGTTTCATCAGTGTAATAATCCGACTGGTACCAGTCCTTCACATCATTTTGCAGCCAGCCGTTTTTCTGCTGCTCCAACTTTAAATAATCATCAATGAGCCGCACATTTTGCTGTGCGCTTACATTTAATTGTGCTGACAATAACAGGATGCCAAAAAGCATCGTGCTTTTTTGAAGTAGGTTTTTTGTCATAATTAAAGGGACTTAATTGTTTTGACAGTGATTTGATTTGTACACTATGTAATTCAGAGATGAAGGATGTAAGAAATGAAAAAGGAATGATGCAGCTGTTTACAAGAGCTGAAGATTTTACAACCAGGTGCTGCATAAACCGCAATTTTACAGAATAAATGAAGAATGGTTAAGGGGGCAAATCATATTAGAATGGAATTACCATAGAAATATGCCGCAAGATACAAAAAAAATTTGCTGAAAAAAGGAACTTCCCGGAAAATAGCAGGAGATATAAAAAATTTCTGCCTGCAGTCAGTATTGTTTCACCGAATGCAATCAAAAATAAAACCCGCCTTTGGGCGGGTTTTTTGTATTGCATACTTAAACCTGGTCAAGGCCATTTATTACCTTGTATTCTGTATCACACCTTTTGCCGACTCAGGACTGAAGACGGCCGCAACCTGGTAAACCTCATCTACAGGAAATTCTCCTTTTTTTCCATGCTCTCTCACCACTTCCTCACTCGTGGCACGATAAACACAGTATAGTTTTTCGCCTACCACGTAGCTGTGGTCCCACTCAATTTGCGATCCCATACTTTTTACTACATCACACGATTTTATTGCGATCTCTTGTAGTTGTGCATTAGTTAATTGCCCCGCATTGGGAATGTGTCTTTCAATCAAATAAGTTTTCATGTTTGTTTGTTTTGATGTTGTTTCTGATTTTGAATTTTCAGTTGCCGTTTGTCCATAGGTGACATAACCCATCAGCATCAGTACTGCCATCAGTAAGGTGCCGGTTTTTTTTGTTAATTTCATTGTTTTAGTTTTTTAAATTATTGATGGGACAAAATTATGTTCACTATACAGCAAAGCGTTATTACAAATCATTCAACAAATAGCAAGTGCAATAGAACAAATCGTTCTATGAATAGTAAAATTCAGTCAGCGCTGGCAAGATCAATTAAGCAGGTTGAGGTAATCTACCGGGAGCAGCCCATATTCTTTTTTAAAACACTTTGTAAAGTAGGATGGACTTGAAAAGCCTGACTCAAACGTAATCTGCGAAACAGAATAAAGTTTTTTCTTCAACAGTTCTTTTGCTTTTTCCAGGCGAAATTCTTTCAAAAGTATATTAGGCGTTTGCCCGGTAAGCTTTACCGAGGTACGATACAGCTGCGATGTGCTCATAGCCATGGCACGGCTGAAATCTTCTACGCTGAACTCCGGCTTTTCCCAGTTTGTTTCAAGAATGCTGAAAAGAGAAGACAATTGATTTTCCTCCTGCGGTGATAACATAAAAAATTCTTTTTTATTCATTAAGAAAACCTCTCTTGATACAATTTCCTGTACTGCTGAAGTAATAGCTATGCGCCCGCTTTTATTCACCGCACACAGGTTTGCAGCCATTTGAATGGTATCTCCGAAAAGAACAGGACTCTTTGCCACAGGCTCACCGGCATGCAGCGCCATCTTCAACCCGGTTTCCCCGGTAACCTTCACAGGTAAATCTTTTTGTATAGCCAGGGCACATGCAACAGCATTGGCAGCAACCGTAAATGAAACAATAAACCCCGTTCCCTTATGCTCCGCTTCACTGCCTTCAAATTCCGCTATTTTTTTTCTCACAACTAAATTCAACTGCCGGATCCATCCATTCGCTTTTTCTTTTCCCAACTGCAATTCCAGCAGCACCGGGTCTTCAATGGTTGTTACCAAAAGGGTACGCAGAGCAGCATCGCTGAAAACTTTTAACCCAGTTTCCGAAAGGGTGGCTTCCGGGGGATCAAATATTCTTCCTAAAAATGATTCAACAACTTTACTGCTTACTTCAATTATTTTGTTTGGTATCAATCCGTGAGCTTTGCCATGCAAATCTTCTACGGCATCTTTATCGGGAGCGTCTATCAGGCAAAAAACACTTTCCCGTTTTTCATCTATCCAGTACGTCATGCATTTGCAGCCGTAATCTTCCTGGATCGCCAGGTCTTTCAGGTGAGCTTCTGCAACATTTTTTGCTTTAACCCCGGGAATAGTATGAATATCCATGTATATGGGCATACACTTTCACAATCTTTTGACAAAATTACATAAAAGACATTCTCTGGTGCAAGTCTGTAAAAACCTTCCCTTTTATTTTTTTGTGAATTGAAAAAGAAAATTACTTTCGCTTGAAGTAAAACAACCGCGTCCCTGAAAAGGAGACTCGGTTAAATATACAAAAAACCCCGCGCAAGGCGGGGTTTTTTTATCCTGCGAATTATTTGCAGGGCGGACAACCAGGCGGACAGCATTTAGTGTGACAATTAGTAGTATCACATGAGGACTTATCACATGATGCTTTGTCACTTTTTGACTGCTGACAGGAGGTTTTTGCAGGCTCCTGTTTTTTATCCGCTTTGTTTGTATCTGCTGAGAAGGCTATCAAACCTGCACTCAATAAGAGCCCTGCAGCTATTAAACTTAGCTTTTTCATTATATTAAAATTTTAATTGTTTGAATTAATATGAATTACATTTTATGTAAATCCTATTATTTCAGGAGGGTGGAAGCAGTCAGCGCTGAAGAAATGTGTGTAAAAGAAATTTTGCGGGAACGAAATTTCGGTGATGCCTGCTGATACAACTATGCCGGATGTATATACGGGAAGATAGCAACAACATGAGGTGCAACAATTTTTATCGCTGCCGGGTGATTTGCTGCAATCGTCTTTTGATTTTTTTGAGGTGTCAGAACTGCCGCATTGTTTTGAGCAGCAGGATGTGCCGCACTCACTGCCTGCTTTAAATATCTGTGCAAAGGTGTCGTGCAGTTCGCAGTGAACAAGAAGAAGTGAAAGTAATAAGGCGAGGATTTTTTTCACAGTTCAAATATACGGGAATGGATTGTTAAAAGTCAACAGGAGGGAAAGGTTTTATGATAAATTTAACATTTTGATGTGACTACAAGTTGCCGTGTTATTTCTACATAATAACTTGTTTCCCGCAATCGTTCGCCCCTTTGTTTTTTCTCTTCAGCCGAAGATCGTCTACGTACGCATAACATTCAGCCCCGTTTTCGCACATTCACCTTCTGCCATTTTTCACAAACTTCCTCACAACCCTTTCTTTTCCTGTTTGAATTTCGAGTAAGTACATACCATCTGAAAAGTCTTTTACATCCACTTTAACCTGTTCGTAGCCTGAAAATTCTTTTTTAAAAATTTGCTTCCCCGTAAAATCCGTAATGGTTATCCCCAGTGTGTTAGTAAATTCGGAAGGCACAATAAAAAGAACATCAGAAACAGGGTTTGGATGTATGCGGAATGGCGGGTTACCTTCAGTTTCCCCGGTGCTTAAGCCGTTGCATAAGCCGGCAAACAATCCATCTATATTATTCGGTAATTCATACATACAGATGCCGCTTCCGAGATTCACTGCGTTGGGGACATAATTACAGCCCAGGCCTAAAACATCAGGATCATTAATTACATCAAGGTAGCTGTTATTGCCTTTCGCAAGATAAATTTTACAATCACGGGCAAGCATCATACCTTCACCATGCTGCCCGGCTGGAATAATGGCGATGCTGGTAAACGATGCCGGGATATTCGAAGCTGTCAGATCGAACTGTCCCAGCGTAAATGCAGTGGGGCCGCCTAACGTATAAAGCACATTTCCGCCCGGGGCAAATGAGCTTCCAAATCCGAATTGCAGCAGATCTGTATAATTGCTGAGGATTCCGGCAGCGTTATCAAAATCATACAGGGCGATAATAGAACCCTGCCCATAGCAGATCCTGTTTCCGGCAGCATTTGATTTCATCTGTGAAATATCGTTGGGAACAGTTCCGATGGAAGTTGAAACAGGAGGCTGGATACCTGAAGAATTAATTTCGAAAGCCCTGAACTCTGCAGTTCCTTCTTTATGAGCAACCACCCAGAAATCAATTCCGTTTGAATGCCGGATGCCGCACATGGCTT
>DATEMK010000486.1:0-2045 GCA_035275625.1 Bacteroidia bacterium | reverse complement strand
TCATTGGTCATTGGTCATTGGTCATTTAGAAATTCGGTTGGTAAAATTATAAAAATATGCAACTATTTTAAATTCCAAACCCTAATTTCCAATTTCTAATTCCTGAAGTGCTCATACTTTGATTTGATATAAATTGCGAGCTCATACTGTGTCCAGCGTTTCATCATTTCATCGTTGATATTAAGATAATCAATAAAGGCATCAAATTCCTCAGCAGGCAAGTTAACAAGCTTATTTTTTTCATATAAACGCAACAATTCTTTAAGCAGATCGTGTCTGCGACTTTCGTTGCGAAGCTCTGCGGCTTTTCTTTTATCTTTTTCTTTAGCGCTGAATTCTTCGTACAATGCTGATAGCGGGGCTCTCCATGCATCAATTCCGGTAAGCCTGTAATCGCTTTCATCGTATCCAAGCTTTTGAATATCTTTTTCTATTTTATCCAGGTCACGCTCAGGAAATATTTCTACTTCTTTTAAATCTTTATGCAGCTTGCTTAACGGCACAGTAATATAAAATGTACTTTGGTCAGCAGAATCTTTAAAACAGATTTTTTTCATAGTATATCCTGTTGCGCTTATGAGAAGCGAATCTTTTTTATCAAGTAATGTTGTAAATGTCCCGTCCGTATTTCCGAAAATACCCCTCTGGGTGGAAAGATTAACAATCATCAGCACAGGAAATGAAAGTGAATTATTTTCTGCATCAAAAACTTTTCCCGAAACAGAGATGAACGTTTGCTGCGAAAAAGAATTGGCGCAAAATAGAAGCTGCATGATAATCGTGATAACACAAACCTTTAAACATGCTTTCATCAATGAAATAAAATTTTAAGCGCAAAAGAAAATTTCTGCAACATTAACTATTTTATTTTCTTTGAAATGTTAAGGAAATGCTAAAGGGTGTAAAAAAGAACTAAGGAAAATGAGAAACAAGAAAACAAGATTGAGTAAAACAACGAAACCCGGGACTTTTATCCCAAATAAGTTTTTAAAATTTTGCTTCGTGAAGTATGTTTTAATCTGCGAATTGCTTTTTCCTTTACTTGCCTGACACGCTCCCGGGTAAGGTCGAAGTACTCTCCGATTTCTTCTAATGTCATAGGCGGCTGTCCTGCTATCAGCCCAAAATAAAGACGCACCACATCGGCTTCGCGCGGAGTAAGTGTGCATAAGGCACGTTCAATTTCCCTCCGCAGTGATTCTGTCATTAAGTGAGTTTCCGGTGAACGTGATTCTTCCCCCGGAATCAAATCAAGAAGGCAGCCGTCTTCTCCTTGCATGATGGGTGCATCCATGGAAATATGTCTTCCCGAAGAGCGCATGGTGTCGCGGATATCGTTAGGCGAAATATCTAAAATTTTTGCAATCTCTTCATTTGTGGGTTCACGTTCAAATTGCTGTTCAAGGCTGCTGAATGCTTTATTGATTTTATTTATGTGACCAATTTTATTCAAAGGCAACCTTACGATGCGGGAATGTTCTGCCAATGCCTGCAAAATAGACTGCCGGATCCACCACACAGCATAAGAAATAAATTTGAATCCGCGGGTTTCATCAAAACGCTGAGCAGCTTTTATCAACCCTAAATTTCCTTCATTGATCAGGTCGCCAAGAGTGAGCCCCTGGTTCTGGTATTGTTTGGCAACTGAAACTACAAAGCGTAAATTGGCTTTGGTAAGTTTTTCGAGCGCTTCATTATCACCTTGCTTAATGGCGCGTGCAAGCCTTACTTCCTCTTCCTGTGTAACTAATGACACCTTGCCTATTTCAGATAAATACTTGTCTAAAGAGGCGGTTTCACGGTTGGTAACTTGCTTGGCTATTTTTAATTGACGCATTTATTTTTTTTATTATTACTCTATGAAACGCCTTTAGCAGGAATAGAGTTACACTATTCCGTTAAGTTGTAAGGAATATGAAAAAAAGTTATTTTTAGTTGAAATAATTTTCTAACAAAAAGCACTTTAATTTAAAAATGGAAAGCAGGCAGGTTGAGTAAATGAGAGAGAGATTTGAAATTAATCTCCTGATTTTATTATTATAGAA
>DATEMK010000485.1:0-2673 GCA_035275625.1 Bacteroidia bacterium | reverse complement strand
GAGCAGCAATGATCCGCCATCCTCATTTTCATCTATGGCAAGATTCGTAAGATTCCAGTCGCGGTTAAATTCCACGGGCCGGAAAGTTTCAATGGGAACAAAATGTTTGTCCACGTGCTCATATTTGATTCCTGAATTGAATTTCCATCCTTTAATAGTATCTGCATTTAAATTAAATGTTTTCAGGACACCTGCATTTACTGCATACCCGACATCGTTTCTTTTATCGAATTTTGAAAACAGGTTAACATCATAATTGCTCAGCGCGCCTTCGACAGTCGCTATGCTGTTATTTGAAATCTTGTAATCCGCGCCAAGCGTTACTAATTGTTGCTGCCTTGGGGTAACCAGCAATGTTACAGGTTCATAAGCCCCCTGCGGAATACCATTCAGGGGTACCACCCATTGATATACGCGCCCGTTAGCGCTGCTCGAAACCTGGATGTAATTTCCAAAATTCTGCCCCACAAAGCTGAACCCTAAACGGTAATGCGCCACAGCGGAATCTGTTGAATAAATATAAATGGAATATGTAAAGCCGCTGTTCAGAGAATCTCTTTTCTGATACAAAACTTCATTCACATCAAAAGCGATGCTGTCCACATTTGGCGAAAGCGCACGGTTAACACTGTCGCCAACACCGGCAAGAAATCTTTTCTGGTCATCGCTTAAATCCTGCAGCAGCGGCTGGTTTTTGCTGTCCTGCTCAGAATAGACATTCAGCTTTAGTTTTAATTTTTTGCTTTGATACTCATCGTTAAAATAAATCAGTGAACGTGCATAGTTTTTGTCTGAGTATTGAAATTCCACTACAATTCTTTTATCTTTTGTAATGAGCTGTTTTGTGGAGAAGGTAATTTGCGCGGCATTGTAATCAATTACATAATCATATTCCTGCCCGCGGGTAAGCAGGATTCCGTCAATAAAAACTTTTTCAGAACCTGAAAGAATGACAATGAACGATTCATTCTGCGCACCCGTCAGCCGGTAAGGGCCCTGGTTGGCCTCGATGCCGTTAAAAACATTCCGCGCAAATTTTCCTTTTGACACGGCCGCGCTCAGGGTTGCCCGCATCACGGGAGGATCTTTTTTATTGGATTTATCGAGCGAAAACTCTGTGGAGAATACTCCTCCCTGTCCTTTTTTGTTAAAGTTCATGAAGTAACTTTCAGGGCGTGTAAGCTCAAAATCGCCTGCTATCAATTTGTTTTTGCCTTTTGACAGTTGTATGAACACTTTGTCAAAATCATTCAGCTGCTGTGTGTTTCCTTCGGGTTGTACGGGTATATTGTTGTCCGTTATCGCGGCAAGCACTTCCACATCATCGCTCAGCTTTCCGGCTAACTGGAGATTCAGGCTTGAATTTACCACCACATCCTGGTTGTTCCCAAAACTAACGCCACGCGAGATGCTTCCGTTTTTGGTCAGCCCTTCCAGCTTAAAAATCTCTGTTGTCTGTTTGCCTTCTTTATATTCAAAAGGATTATAAAAACCCGAATACTTTTTCTCAATAATGTTTTTCTCCCTGTGCGTAAAGCGCTGCGTAAACAAAACAGGGAACACACGGTAAACGGCTTTCAGGCTGTCCTGTTTAATTGCCTGGAAAGCGGGAGTGCTTTTATTCCATATTAAAAGGGCATGGGCAAAATCAATTTTATAAGCTGTGCTGTCAATAAAGCTCCCTGAATCATCCATAAGGAAAAATGTGGCCGGGATAATGCTGACGGTGTCAATACTAACCGAATCGCTTTTTGCATTGATGAAATGCTGGCGGGCATTGGTCAATGACTGTCCATTGCTTTTTATGAAAAAAAACAAAAGAACTACAGGGACAAAAAAATAGTTTTTGTATACCGTCATGCAGCGATTAATGCGTGATTGCAAAGTAAGATGAAATAATAGAACGCAAAAAACGCGGATTTAGCGGATAAATCTGCCTTAACCGTGTCAAAAGCGCTCCACTTTATGAACCAGGGGTGTATTAATTACCGGGGACCTTCTTCTGCTCATTCACGCATTTCATTAAAATTCCTGTACACATCTTTTTTATCGTCCATCATCCATTCAAAAAAGATTATAAGATTGTGCAATAAAAGCTTCATTTGGTCTGTTTAGTGTCAGTGTACAAGAAGAAAATAATTAATTTAAAAGAAAGAAAATATAAAAGCAATATAATTTTAAAAGTGGTGTAATTTCACTACATTTGGTAGGAATAAAAATTTTTTTTGAAAGAAACGTTCTTTAATACAATATATGTTTTCAAATATTTTAAAAACAAATTAACATGAAAATTTCTACAAAAAAAATTCTGTCAACTATCGTCCTGGTAACAGGTATTTTCTTCGCTCTTAATGCGCAGACAAATGTAAGCGGAGGGATTTTTGCAAACACAACATGGACTCTGGCAGGCAGCCCATACATTGTTATTGACACTACTGTTGTATTTCCCGGAGTTACATTGACCATAGAACCGGGTGTAGTGGTAAAGTTTGACGATAACATGTATCTTGAGATAAGACAGGCAACTCTTATTTCTATCGGAACCGCAACAGATTCTATAACTTTTACAAGCAATTCTTCGTCACCGTCACGCGGAATCTGGGGGCATGCTAACAATGGCGGCATCTGGTTAAACGGCAATCCCACACCAGCTGCTTTTAATTTTTGCAATAT
>DATEMK010000484.1:0-8844 GCA_035275625.1 Bacteroidia bacterium | reverse complement strand
TGAATCCCCTTCGCTGCCAGGTACCTTTCCGCATCCATAGCTGCCATGCAGCCGGTTCCCGCAGCCGTCACGGCTTGCCTGTAAATGTGATCCTGCGCATCTCCGCATGCAAAGACTCCTTCCACATTTGTTAAAGTTCTTCCGGGAACAGTTTTTAGATAACCTGTTTCGTCCATGTCAATCCACCCTTTAAAAATTTCTGTATTGGGCTGATGCCCGATGGCAATAAAAAAACCGGTCACATCAATTTTAGTTTCTTCCTGCGTTTTGTTATTGTAAATGCGCGCACCGTTAACTGTTTTGTCACCAAGAATTTCTTTGGTTTCACTGTTCCAGAGAATTTCAATGTTAGGCGTATTCTCCACCCTGTGCTGCATGGCTTTGGAGGCGCGCATTTCACCTTTTTCTTTTCTTACGATCATAAATACCTTGCGGCAAAGCTTTGCAAGATATGTTGCTTCTTCCGCAGCAGTGTCACCCGCACCCACAATAGCCACATCCTGCCCTCTGAAAAAATATCCGTCACAAACGGCACATGCTGAAACACCAAAACCATTTAACCGCGCTTCTGAATCCAGTCCAAGCCATTTTGCCGATGCGCCTGTTGCAATAATTACTGTATCGGCAATGATTGTTTTTGTACCATCAATGATCACCTTATGCTTTGACTCCGAAAAATCAACTGCTGTTGCATAACCCCATCGAATATCCGTACCAAATCGTTCAGCCTGTTTTTTAAAATCTTCCATCATTTCCGGTCCCATGGTTCCTTTGGGATAACCGGGATAATTCTCCACTTCAGTGGTGATGGTTAATTGACCACCCGGCTGCAAACCTTCATACAAAACCGGTTTCAGATCAGCACGGGCTGCATAAATTGCTGCAGTATAACCGGCAGGTCCCGATCCGATGATTAAACATTTAACGTGTTCAGTTTCTTCTGACATAACTTTCGCTTATTAAAAAGAAGCGCAAAATTAAATTTTGTTTTAATGTAAAAGAGAATTAGTTTATGACGATGGAAAATAATATTTTTCAAAAGTCACATAGCCAAACCACCTGCCACATTCGGTCGCTCAGGATGAACTGAAAGTTTTTGAAATGTCGGATGAACCAGCAAATCCATGTCTTCCATTGGAATGGCGCCAAGCAAAGTAGTGTCGCCCATCACCATTGCACCAACAAAACAAATCCTGTTTTCAAATTGCACTTTTACCGGTCCTACATAGGGCACTTCAACTACATGGCCATTAGCGAACTTAACATCGCGTTTTTGCAGTTCTTCTAATTTCAATTGAAGTGCAACAGATTCAGGAATACAGAGATAGGTCGCACCAGAATCAACCAGACATTTGACTTCTATAGATTTTAATGAAACATCTCTCGCATTTGATAAAAAAATAGTTGCCTCGACTAATCCCATGTTTTATCTTTTGATTACAAAGATAGTCAGATTTGCAATTGAGAGATTAACAGCCTTCACTTCATTTAAGTGCTTTATTTCCTCGCAATGATGGTATCATAGGTAACTGAATACCCTTCAAAAATGCCCAGGCCGCCATTGATGTTTGATTTAATATCAGTGGTGGCAGCAAAAGGATTTCCATTATTTGAATACTGCGATTCTGCTGTCCGCCAGAAATCAAAACTTTCTTTTCCGACCGTGCAAAATTTTACCACAACAGTATCACCAACTTTAAAATATCCCGATTCATCATTGTCATCATCTTCAGCAATCGAATTTGGAACTTGTCCTCGGTTGTAAGCGAAATCAAAACTTTGCCCGTTGATAAATTTATCTTCAAATACGGAACCTAATGGCGCAATGAAATCTTTATCCTTTCCCATTCTTTTTGCAAACCAGCGATACACGTTTCCAAGCGTATCAGGATCGGTCAGATGCGCCCATACAAAACCAAGTGTGTCCTGGTCAGGCTGCACCTTGAACCATACGCTGTCAAGGGGAATCGGGGTATAAAGATGTGTTTGAGCGGTTAATTCTTTTCCGTCTTCGGTGATGATTTTCAGAGAATAATCTTTTCCGATTTCGCCTATTATATTTAATGAAATATAGAGATAACCATAGTCAGCTGAAGGTTGTAAAAGTGTATCCGTAATGGTTCCGTTACTGATAATCACTTTTGCATTTTTTACCCCTGAATTAATTAATGAAGAGGTATCAAAAGGAGCGAAATAAGCTTTCGAATAAGAAAGAAACACATAGGCATTTTTTCCTGATTCAATATAACCTTCCACCACAATCTTGCTTTCCGGCTGAGGCAAATCAACCGTGATGTCTTTTTCGCAGGAAGCAAAGAATAAAATTGCAATAATTATATGGGGAATTATTTTTTTCATTGATTGATTATTGGTCATTGATTATTGGTCATTGGTCATTGGTCATTGAACATTGGTCATTGCTCACTGGTCATTGGTCATTGGACATTGGTCATTGGTCATTGAACATTGGTCATTGGACATTGGTCATTGGACATTGGACATTGGACATTGGTCATTGGTCATTGGTCATTGTCATTGGTTAAATCAAAATTTAAAATTATATGTTATTGACGGAAGAATAGGGAACAGCGAAACCTGTTTAGCCTGTATCGTAAACTCCCCTGTATTTTTATTTACATAATCATTGAAATAAATAAAATAAGGATTGTAACGGTTATATACATTGAATATGGAGAAATTCCAGCTCGATTCAAATTTCTTTCGCTTCTTGCCTTTTAAAGTGGCGGAAACATCCAGGCGGTGGTAAGCTTTCTGCCGGAAAGAATTGCGCGCGCCTGACTCATTATACAGCCCTCCGAAAGCTGACGGATCAATGGATGTCTGGTTCAGGAACTGTGTTAAATCAGTAGGACCTAATAAAAAGTACCGGCTTTCGGGCAATGTCAGGGCATTTCCTGTTGCATATATCCAGGTGGCTCCCAGGGTCCATCTTGACGAAATATCAAAAGTGAAAACAATAGAAACATCATGCCTGCGGTCATACTTTGCCGGAAAAGTATTTCCTTTATTCAGATCAGGAAAATTTCTTTTTGTCCACGCAACGGTATAGCCGATCCATCCGGTGAATTTTCCTTCCGCTTTTTTCAGAAAAAATTCCGCTCCATACGACCAGCCTTTTCCGAAAACAAAACTGTTATCAGTATTATTTCTTATATCCTGGTCCGGCTGATGGCCATCGCTGTATTCAATCTGGTTTTTCATTTCCTTGTAATATACTTCAATGGAAGTCTCGTACATGTTGTTCTTATAGTTTTTAAAATAACCCAAAGCATATTGTGTTCCGAATTGGGGCTTTACGCGATCAGAACTTGGAACCCAGACATCAGTCGGCAGTGAAACAGAACCAACTGAAGCAAGATGGATATATTGATAATTCTGCGTGTAAGCTGCTTTAAGGGAAGATTGAAGACCCAGGGAATATTTCACAGAAATCCGTGGTTCGATGTGATTATAGAATGCCACTTTTTCTCCCCTCTTATAAGAAATAGTGTCCACAATATCCCTTCCTAAATTATCAAGAATATAACGGTTAAACGGGCCGATGTGTTCAAATAAAGAATAACGCAAGCCATAATTTACGGACAGCTTATCTGATATATCAAAATCATCATTAATGTACACAGCAATGTCATGCGCATAAAATTTTACGATATCGCCTAAATCAAACACAACGTCTCCTGAACGGGCGCTTGCATTGGTAGGAGTGAAAATGTGGTAGGTATAATTTGCCCCGAACTTAACATGATGCCTGATGGATGGAAAATAATCAAAGTCAATTTTGGCATTGTAATCTTTTATCCCGGAGAATATTTTAAAGTCAAATTCCTGCTGCGAGGCTCCGAAAGAAAAATTGTAATCGGTAAAGATCAATGAAGTATTTAAAAACATTTTGCCGCTGAAAAGATGGTTCCAGCGAAGGGACCCGGTAGCATTTCCCCACGGAATGTCCACTTTAAACCCGGCTTCGGCATTGCTGAAGCTGAATACATCACGACCGAAATAACCGCTTAAGAATAAACGGTCCTTATCAGACAAACGGTAATTTATTTTTGCATTGAGATCGTAGAAATAATAGCTGTTCCCTTCTGCGTTTGACCCTTTTTTGATAAATGGCGGACGAAGAAAAAGGTCAATAAAAGTTCTTCGTGCAGAAATAATAAATGAGCTGGTATCTTTTTTAAGAGGACCTTCAATAGTTAAGCGGGATGCCACATACCCGATTCCGCCATTAACGTGCAGGCCTTTGCTGTTTCCTTCTTTCATGCTGATGTCAAGGACAGAAGCAAGCCTTCCGCCATAGTTCGCAGGCATTCCGCCTTTTATCAATGAAATGTTTTTAACTGCATCAGCGTTGAATACAGAAAAAAAACCAAACAGATGCGCAGGATTATAAACAACGGCTTCATCAAGCAAAATCAAATTCTGATCAGGACCTCCGCCACGAACATAGAACCCCGAGTTCCCTTCACCGGCCGCCTGCACACCGGGCAAAAGCTGGATGGCTTTCAGGATATCCACTTCACCGAGAAAAGTAGGAAGGGATTTTATTTTCTCCACGTCCAGTTCAATTTTACCCATCTGTGCATTTTGCACATTTTTATCTTTTTTCTCTCCTACAATTTCTACTTCTTTTGTTTCAATTGCAGTGCTGGCCATTTCAGCATTGATCCGGACGTTTTTATTTAATTCAACCGGGATGTTTTTTTCCCGGTAACCAACATAAGAAAAAACAACCGTATAATTTCCTTCGTTTACGGTGATTGAATAAAAACCATATTGATTGGTTTGCTCTCCTTTTAAAAGCTCTTTGATATAAACATTGGTGCCAATGAGAAATTCTCCTGTTGTCGAATCTTTCACATAACCGCTGATGGTAAATTTGTTCTGAGAAAATCCTGGAAGGCTTATAAAAATAAATAAGCACTGCAAAACAATTTTTTTGTACATAAAAGTATTTGAATCGGCTGCAAAACTATGCAAGTGCAAGGGAAAGTGCAATAGAGTTTAAGGTTTCCCGATAAATACGGGACAGGTAAGGTTTAAAGTTTAAAGTTGGCCGGGACGGCTAAGAAAGAAAGTAATTTAAACTTTAAACAATTTTCATACTTTTGCGCCCCTTGTCGGAGGTGGTGCTCACCACGACATGCAAGGAAGATTATTGTAAAAATAATCAACACTCCGAACAGCACAAAATCCGGTTTGTGAAGACTCAAACCGGGGCTTGAAAGAAAATTTGTTCGGGGCGTAGCGCAGCCCGGTAGCGCACTTGCATGGGGTGCAAGTGGTCGCTGGTTCGAATCCAGTCGCCCCGACAAGAGGGAAACCCCGCTTTTTGCGGGGTTTCATATTTTTATCGGTAGACGCACTCCTTTCGGATGTATTAACTTCGGAGAAAGCCGTTGGAGAAATCCAGGCAGAAGACGGACAGTATTTGGCAGAACTGAAAAACCAAAACGCAAGTCACTTCAATTAACTTTATTCTGATTATTTTTTTTTGAATATAAATGCCAGGATAATAACTGCCAGGTTTAAAACAAATGAAAATGAATTGGCAATAATGAGAATCCAATCCTTTTTTAAGGATCCATAATAGATCCACAAGCCCAAGCCTGTCAGCAATACCAAAAACATTTTTAATGAAATATCTTCTGCCTTCTTTTCCTTAATAAGTTTTAATAGCTGGGGAATTGATGAGATTGATGTTAATACGCTGGCCGAAATTCCTACTATGGTTACCAGGCTCATCATAATAGGCAGTTAAAAATTTTTTAAATTTATTTTTTTGAACTTTCTTTCTTTGCAACTTTAGCTCCGGCTTTTCGAGCTTCACTCAATCCAATTGCTATTGCCTGCTTGCGGCTTTTGACTTTGCCGCCTTTGCCGCCCTTTCCTGATTTTAGTACTCCATGCTTATATTCATGCATGACTTTTTTTACTTTGCTCTGTGCTTTTTTTGATGTCTTTGCCATAGTATATATATATTTTAAGCTGATAATTTAATTTTTGTCTTTCATTAAATAATAATGCCAGCTCCTTTTTCTATGTTTTCTTGTGGCACAACATTTTTATAGTAAGAATCCTGGATTAAAAGATCAACGGAAGCGGCAATTTCTGCAATTAATGTTCAGGCGGCAGAAGAGGAAGAAGAAACAGAAAAATAAATTCAACCGTATTTCTTTCTGACTAAAAGAAATATTTGAAAGAAAATCACTAAGCTGCTTTTGTTTAATCATAAGGGGGCTTCTTTCAACTTTGGCTAATGGGCATGGCATAATGGAAATTCGAAATCTACACACTTCTTTTTATTCAGGTATAAGCGGATTAGTACTTCCAATACCCAAATATCTTTTTCCTGCGCCCTACCGGGATGTAAGCCGCCTGACGTATTACGCCACTTTTTTTAATAGTATAGAAATTAACAGTTCTTTTTATAAAATACCGATGGCCGCAACAGTAAGCAAATGGGTAAATTCTGTCAATGAAAATTTCAAATTTACTTTCAAGCTATGGAAGGGAATTACGCATACTAAAGATCTTGATTTTAAAAAGTCAGATGTGGAGTTTTTTTTTAAATCTGTTAATAATGCAAAAGATAAAAAAGGATGTTTGCTTATCCAATTTCCCCCAGGTTCAGGAAGAGGAAATATCGGACAATTAGAGAAGCTTTTGAAATGTGTTAGTAAAATAAACATCAAAGATCCCTGGAATGTTGCCGTTGAATTTCGAAACAGATCATGGTATCACGAAGATGTTTATGACCTTTTAGAGTTTTATAAAGCGACAATGGTGATTCAGGATATTCCTAAATCAGCAACTCCCCGGATAAACCATCCTGTCGATTTTATTTATATACGCTTTCACGGACCTTCAGGAAACTACCGTGACAGCTATTCAGACGACTTTTTATCTGAATATGCAGGCTATATAAAGGAATGGATAGGGGAGGGCAAAACCGTGTATGTTTATTTTAATAATACTATGGGGGACGCATTTAAAAATTCAGAATTTCTGAACAGATTAATTTATAGCAAAGCCAGGTTAAAAAATATCCGTAAAGAAAAATCCGCATAGGCACAAGTTTTTAATTCTAATGAAGCAAACAATAGATCTTTATGAATTTAAAATTTAAGAATTCATGGTTGGCATTAAAAGCAGCTTTCAAAAAGTGGTGGTCAAAAGATCCGTTCAAAGAAAGTGCCGTAATAGCCTATTATGCTATTTTTTCATTACCCGGCTTGCTGGTGGTTATTATTACGCTTGCCGGATTTTTTTTCGGCAGGGATGCAGTAAATAATCATGTTGCATCTCAAATTTCTTCAACGCTTGGTGCTGATACTGCCAGACAGATTCAGGATATGATAGCAACGGCAAGCGAATCAAAAAATTCTGTTTGGGCAACAATAATCGGAGTCATTACAATTTTAGTGGGAGCAACAGGCGTGTTTGCACAATTTCAAAAATCGCTGAACATTATCTGGGAAGTAAAAGCGGATGAATCCAAATCGGGTATCTGGAGTGTTATCAGGGTTCGTTTATTTTCGTTCGGGCTAATAGTATCTATTGCTTTTATACTTATCGTGTCTCTTGTCGTATCCGCAACCCTTTCGGCATTCGGAGACTGGCTTTCAGGAAATTTTTCTGAATCATTGCTTGTGGTGTTGCAGGTGGTCAATTTTATTTTGTCATTAGTAATACTTGCATTTTTATTTGCATTGATGTTTAAATTTTTTCCTGATGCCAAAATTAAATGGAGGCACGTCTGGGTTGGCTCACTTGTAACAGCATTACTTTTTGAACTTGGAAAATTCGCACTTGCATTGTATTTCGGGAAAGCTGACCCGGCTGCCGGCTATGGAGCAGCAGGATCGGTGATTTTAATTTTATTGTGGGTATCCTATTCATCCATGATCGTTTTTTATGGGGCTGAATTTACTCATGCATATGCGGAACTCCACGGGGGTGAAGTTTCTCCTGGTAAAAATGCAGTTAAGCAAACCGGTCGTAAAGCATGAGTACTTAAAATTATTTCTGATGCCCGAAGGCCCTTCAATTATATTGCTTAAAGAAGAAGTACAAAAATTCTCAGGTAAAAAAATTACCAGGGTCAGTGGCAACAGCAAGATTGACCAGGGCCGTTTAGTTAATAAAAAAGTGATTGCATTTAAAAGCTGGGGTAAGCACTTTCTGATTTGTTTCGAAGGATTTACACTAAGGATACATTTTTTAATGTTTGGCAGCTATCGCATTGATGAAAAAAAAACCGGTAAGAAAGTTCGGCTGCACCTCGGTTTTAAAAAGGGTGAATTAAATTTATATTCCTGTTCAATTAAGTACCTGGAAGGAGATATTAATACTCACTACGACTGGAGTACTGATGTAATGAATACTGCATGGAATCCGGCACAGGCACAGGCAAAATTAAAAATAAGCCTGCGCACTCTTGTGTGTGATGCACTATTGGACCAGGACATTTTTGCCGGTGTTGGCAATATTATTAAAAATGAAGTATTGTACCGGGTACGTGTGCATCCTGAATCAAGTGTGGGAAAACTACCTGCAATAAAAATTAAAAAACTTATTGAAGAAGCCCGTAATTACAGTTTCCAATTTCTTGAATGGAAAAGAAACTTTGAATTAAAAAAACACTGGCTTGTACATACAAAAAAAACGTGTCTGCGATGTAATAAACCAATAATTAAAAAATATACGGGGATAAAAAACCGCAGAAGTTTTTTTTGCCTGAAATGCCAGCGATTATATAAATAAATAAAAATGGAGCGTGCTAAACAAATACTTGCCAATTTTTTAAAGGAAAACAAACTC
>DATEMK010000483.1:0-10812 GCA_035275625.1 Bacteroidia bacterium | reverse complement strand
TTTCCTAAATCAATAAAGTACTTTGCTCTTCGTTTTGAACGTACTCTGCCGGTCGGTGTTGCCCATCCCCAAACAGATTCAGCATTGCTGCTGATTTTTTTCCCATGTGCAATTTCATGTTGAATCCGCTGGCTCAAATCAAACTATTTTAATAATTTATTTTGTACAAATATGCAGGCTCACTTTCACCGATTTTTTTTACCAGAACAAGTTTATCCGGATATTTTTGAGCGAGTGGCTGGAGCAAACGCTGCAAAGTATTTATTACATATCCGTCAATGACTTTTGGATTGCGCCTGAGACTTGCTACTATTACATGCGTTACCTTATTTTGTTTAAAAGTATTTAAGACTGTATCAGGATCGGTGCTGAAAACCTGGTACACCGGATAAAATTCTTTTCCGTTAGCGTAGATGAAAGACATAGGCGCTTTACGACACGCTACAAAATTCGGAGGTGGCAGACTGTCACCGCACCATTTGCTCATGCGAAGATAATTTGCCCAATCTTCAGTATAACCATAGAATAAATCCCCTGAAATATTTTTTTTAAGCACCGGGTAATTTTTCATAGATTTTTTTATCGAGGTAACCAGGCTGCTGGATAAAAGAACAAAAGCTGCTGCAATAACTAAGAACTGCAACCCGCTTCCTTTGTTTTTCACTAACTCATAAAAAGAAGTAAAAATTAAAATTAAAATTAACGGAACAAAAACTAAAATTAAACGATATTGATCCCATCTTGTTTGAATTGCGATAAAAGTGAAGCACACCATTGCACCCGTGTAGAATAAAGAAAAAACAAGATATTTATTTTTTTTCCTTAAAATATAGATCATTGCAAAAACAAAAAAAGCGAAGAAAATAAATCCTAAGCCTGATCTTACCATTTTATCATTTTCCGATAAAAATCCTAAAATCTGGTAAAATCTTTTGCAGATATAAAGTCCATAATTGCCTTGAAAACGTTGAATAAATCCACTAAAATCCTCAAATCCTTTTGAAACATCATAAGGGTCTTTTTGCTTGATTAAAACAGAAACCTGGTTGGCGAATTGATTTTTTTCTCCCCACATCATTTTTCTGAAAAATTCAAAAGGAACTCTGAATAAAAGAAATGCCCCGGCAAAATAAAGAACATGCAGGTATTTCTTTTGCAAAATCAAAAAAACAAAAAGAGGAATTAAAATTCCAATTGCAAGGTTTCTTGTCATTGACAAAACGAATAGAACCAAAGCAACCGGGAGCCACAATTTGATTTGTTGAATGACTCCATTTGTTGAATCAATTTTATCATACGCTTTAAAAAACACATAAAGAAAAATCGCCTGCAGCATTAAGAAAAACTGCTCCGTAAATGTCATGCTTGAATAATATAGAAAATAACTGTTGATGCCAGTTAACAGAATAATAAAAAATAAAATAAAATAAGGGATACGGTTTTCAAAAGCCTTAAATAAAAAATAAAAAGACAAGAGCATAAAAACGACAGAAGTCAATTTAAGAATTACAACATTAATTCCAAAAATTTTTACGAGTATGCTGAGCACCATCGGATACAAAGGAGCATATGCAGTATAGAAACCAAAAAAGTTTTTTGAAAAATTATAAGCAGCCTCTGAATAAAGTGCATCGTCATTTGCTTCACTAATCTTTACGTTAAAAAGAAAAAAAGTGAATATTAAAGAGACAACTCCAATGCCTGCAAGGATGAAATACTTTTTGGTTTTAAAAACGTTTTCCCATTTCTCAAACAGCGTTTTATTTTTTAAAGAAGCTTTTACTTTTAAAGGCTGCGGAGCTTTTTTAATTTCTTTTTTTGGCTTCATGACTGTTAAAATCAATTTAGCAGGCTAATTGCTTCAGGTAAATTCCGGGTTACTAAAATATTATAAAAAAATGTCTCTTCAGCTTTGAATCCTTGTACATCTTCAGCTTTTAGTTCTTTAATTGAACTTTCATCAATTAAAAAAATTTTTAAGTTCAACGCTTGAATGAAATTAATTATTTCCTCCGGGGTATTTCCGCAGTTTTTTAATCCATAGGGCCACACTTCTGTCATCAGAACAACATCCTTATTTGCCAAAAGTGTTTGTTTCATTCCTTCCAATGCTTTTAATTCAGCTCCCTGAATATCCATTTTAATAAAACTTACCGGAAATTTTTGCTGAACATAATTATCAACAGAAGTTTTTTCTATTGCGTAAGTTGATTCAAAATGTTCAGGCTTGTAAGTAGTATTTTCCACGTTGATTTGATCAGAAGTATAAAGTAGTATTTGTCCGTCATTTTCTGCAATGGCTTTTTTAATCAGTTCAATATTTTTTTTTCCATTAACGTTTTTTGAAAGATATTTAAAATTTAATTCATCAGGTTCAAAACAATGTACCTTTCCATTTTCTCCAACAAGATTACTAATGATTCCTGAATAAAATCCAATATTCGCTCCAATATCCAAAACATGATCTCCTTTTTTAACCAGATTTTTCACCAGTTCAATCTCAAAAGCATCCTGTTTTTTTTTGAAACGGTAATAAAAAATTTTATAGATAGGAAAAGCATATTTGAACAAAAGTGAAGCCGTCTTAAAAATAAGTTTTCGTTTCATCAAGAATTAAATAAGCAAGAATTTTTTATGCCTTATTATAATCCGCCAAAAACTTAGCCAGCCCAATATCAGTAAGGGGATGTTTTAATAAATCAAGAATGGCACTAAGCGGGCAGGTGGCAACATCAGCGCCAAGCTTTGCACAATTAATTATGTGCATGGCATGGCGGATGGATGCTGCGAGGATTTGTGTTTTGAATCCGTAGTTGTCATAAATCAAACGCATTTCTTCAATGAGCATTAAACCATCAGTTGAAACATCATCCAGTCTTCCGATGAAAGGGGAAACATAAGTTGCCCCGGCTTTTGCGGCAAGTATTGCCTGTCCTGCTGAAAAAACCAATGTGCAATTTGTTTTGATCCCTTTATCCGAAAAATATTTCAGCGCTTTCACTCCTTCTTTAATCATGGGAACTTTTACCACGATTTGTTTGTGCAAAGCAGCAAGCATTTCGCCTTCTTCGACAATTCCTTTGAAATCGGTGGAAATGACTTCAGCGCTTACATCGCCTTTTACAATTTTGCAGATGTCAACATAATGTTTGAGAATGTTGTCTTTACCTTTGATTCCTTCCTTTGCCATTAAAGAAGGGTTGGTGGTAACCCCATCAAGCACACCAAGATCGTTGGCTTCTTTGATTTGGGAAAGGCTGGCTGTATCAATAAAGAATTTCATGGTACGAATAACGAATAAATACGAATTTACGAATTACGAAACGGTATGAATAGCGAATGGGTACGAATTAGCGAATAACGAATTTTTGCGAATTTACGAATTGATTGAAATATCTTTCAAATATAAACACTGAATTAACACAGATTAGCTATTCGTAAATTCGTACCCATTCGTTATTGGTACAAAAAAAATGGGTAAGCCCCTTATATCGCACCGCTACAACCGTTTATCCTTGCTTCCTTCCGGACCTGGGGAGGTTCACAGGAGCTGGTCGTATAAGACTTACCCGGTGCGAAATTAGTAATTATCCTTCGCAATAGATAAATTTTTTGCTTTGTGAAAAAGAAAGTGTGCATGTGAGTAATTGCGAAAGTGAGAGGCAGAAGCCCCGTTTTCTCACCTTCACTTTGTCTCACTTTCAAAAAAAATTCCATTATCAAACCTTAAATTCCCAAACTCCTATCTTTGTTGCCAATCAAAATTTATGAATTCAAATCCTTTGTTAAAAACAGCTGTGAACTTTGGAGCGATGAGCGGGCTGGGTAGTTTTGCTGTTTTTCTCGGGTTATTTTATAAAGGAATTAATCCGCTGGGTAATGCTTCGTGGCTGGGGGCATGGATACCGGTTGTGTTTATTTGCATAGCCACAAAAATTTACCGCGATCATTTTCTTGCAGGTGAAATCAGCTATGCACAAGCCATGAAAATAGGGCTAACCACTGCATTGGCTGCATCGTTTTTGTTTGCACTTCTTGTTTATATTTTCACAACGCTGATTGACGATAACGTTATTTCAATGTATAAGAATGAATTTTTGCAGGGAATGGAAGAAACAAAATTCATGTTCAGTGATGAAATGTATGACCAGACAATTGCAAACATGGATAAGGTAACGATCATAAATATTGCGTTTACCGATTTTTTAGCTAAAATGTTTGGTGCGTTGCTGGTAACACTTATCACTGCAGCGTTTTACCGGAAACAGAATACAGGGTTGGCAGGATGACTAAAGACAAATGACCAATGACCAATGTCCAATTACCAATGACCAATCTTCAGTCTCTGGTCAATTCTACAAACTACTGACATAAAAATGAACACACCTGATCTTTCCTTAATTATTCCCCTTTACAATGAAGAACAGTCTTTAAAAGAGTTGGCAGACTGGTTAGCGAAAGTGTGCAATGAAAATAATTTTACTTATGAAATAATTTTTGTGGATGATGGAAGTTCCGATAATTCATGGAATGTAATTGAGCAGTTGTCAACATCAAATAATTTTATTAAAGGAATTAAGTTCAGAAGAAATTATGGCAAGTCGGCTGCATTGAATGTGGGGTTTGATGCCTCAGCGGGAAATGTGGTAATTACGATGGATGCGGACTTGCAGGACAGTCCTGATGAAATTCCCGCGCTTTACAAAATGATAGCGGAAGAAAAATATGACCTGGTTTCAGGATGGAAAAAGAAACGGTTTGATCCGATTTCAAAAACACTGCCGACAAAATTATTTAACTGGACAACCCGTAGGATGTCAGGCATCCGCAACCTGCACGATTTTAACTGCGGGCTGAAAGCATACCGGAAAGATGTTGTAAAAAATATTGAAGTGTATGGCGAGATGCACCGTTACATTCCGGTCATTGCAAAATGGGCCGGTTTTAAAAAAATCGGGGAGAAAATAGTAGAACATCATCCGCGCAAATATGGAAAAACAAAATTCGGTTTTGAACGGTTCATCAATGGTTTTCTTGATTTGCTCTCCATAAATTTTGTATCCCGTTTCGGAAAACGCCCGATGCATTTATTCGGTACATTAGGCTTATTAATGTTTATTCTCGGATTTCTCGGTGCAGTGTACCTGGGAGCAAGTAAATTATATGATGTAACCCATCATATTTCTGCGCGCCTGCTGACTCAGCGGCCTTCTTTTTATATTTCACTCACATGCATGATCCTCGGAACACTTCTTTTTATTGCAGGATTTTTAGGAGAACTTATTTCAAGAAATTCTTCGGACCGGAACCGTTACCAGGTGGAGAAGATGACAGGAAATTTATTGTGATGAGATGATTAATGATCAATGACCAATGACCAATGACCAATTTTCGAAAAAAAACATCATCATCGGTCCTGCCTATCCTTACCGGGGAGGAATTGCCAACTTTAATGATGCACTGTGCAAAGCTTTTAATGATGAAGGAATTGAAAGTTCCATTATATCTTTTACGCTTCAATACCCGGGGTTTTTATTTCCGGGTAAAACGCAATATGAAAATAACGGTTATAAGCCTCCCTATAAAATTGAGACGCTTATTAATTCCATTAACCCCATCACCTGGTTTCGTGCTGCCAAAAAAATTAAGAAGGAAAAGCCCGATTACATAATCATACGTTACTGGCTTCCGTTTATGGCTCCCTGTCTTGGCACCATTGCAAGACTGGTGAAAAAGAATTCTTCCATAAAAGTAATCGCCATCACCGATAATATTATTCCGCATGAAAAAAGGCCCGGTGACAAATCATTAACAAATTATTTTGTGAAATCATGCGATGCATTTATTGCTATGTCGGGTTCTGTCATGAATGATCTGAAAACATTTACTGGAAAAAAAACAATTTTTACGCCTCATCCCATCTATAATATTTTCGGTGAGAAGATAAGCAAACACGATGCAATTGAAAAACTTGGATTGGATGAAAACGACAGGCACATTTTATTTTTCGGTTTTATAAGGAAGTATAAAGGGCTTGATTTGCTTTTGGAAGCCATGTCAGACGAAAAGGTAAAGTCCCTGGATGTAAAACTAATCGTTGCGGGAGAATTTTATGACGATCCGCAATATTATCTTGATTTGATTAACAAGTACCGGATCGAAAATAATGTGATTTTAAAAACAGAATATGTTCCTAAGGAAGCAGTAAAATATTTTTTCTGTGCAGCGGACATGATCGTGCAACCCTACCGGGATGCGACACAAAGCGGGGTTACACAGATAGCATATCACTTTGAACGTCCTATGCTGGTGACAGATGTGGGAGGGCTTTCCGAAATTATTCCCGATAACGTGGTAGGTTATGTCACAAAAGTTAACCCTGGTGAAATTGCAAATGCTATTGCTGACTTTTATTCAAATAACCGTGAAGGGGAATTTTCAAAAAATACTGCCCTTGAAAAAAACAGGTTTAGCTGGGATAAAATTGTACATGTTGCCCAGGAGCTGGCAGGGGACAAAAGGGCTGAAGTTTAAAGCTTGAATAATTCTTCCGCCCTCTCAGTTTAATTTATAATTGACATTTAAAAAAGTTCCTTCCGTAACAGTATAAGTGGAGGATACATCGGCACTGGTGAAGCTAAAACTGCCGCTAACCTGGTTGTTGCGGGTATCCAGCTCAGATATTGTAAGAGTCCCTGAACTGACAAAAGTAGTGGTGCCTGTAAAACTGGGAGTAAGTGAACTGGAATGATCCAAATTATGGTCCCCTAACGAAAGTGTTCCGAGGTAGACCAAGGATATCTGTGGATAAAAATCAGCTGAATTGCCTTTTAGCAGGAATTTTGTTCCTGCCTCTGAATAAGATGCATTTATTGTTGCAGTATCTGCCTGCCATGAATTTCCATTAATTTTTGCAGTCATTGATTCCGGGCATGGCTTACAGTAACCACCGCAATCCACATTGATTTCATTTTGATTTTTGATCCTGTCAGTACACGTTTCTATTTCAGGCTCATCTTTTTTGCTGCAGGAGAAAAAAACAAAAATTGAAAGAATTAAAATAAATGCGGGGGGAATAAAATTTCTTTTGATCATGGGGCGGCTTAATTACAGTGCTAAAATAACGAATTGCGGGAAAATAAATTGGAAAGGTTAAATATTATTATGCATAAGGAAGTAAAAAGCGAGGTTTGATATGGAGCCGGCAAGCGGAGTATTATTATGAATCTGCACGAAAATCTATTCCTATTATTTTAAAATATTCGTTCCTGCCATTGAAATCTGTTTGTTTGAGCCTGTAATAATTCATCCCTGCTGAAGGGTTCAAATCATGGTAGCTATAATTCTGAATTGCGGTAGTATTTCCGGCCCCTTCAATTTTTCCGTAGGAAATGAAAGTAATTCCGTTGGTACTCTTTTCAATTGTAAAATAATCATTGTTTATTTCTGCCGATGTTGTCCAGGTTAATTCAACTTTATCATTTTTTGCTTCTCCGTTAAACCGGGTAAGTTCTATCGGCAAGGGCGCACCGGAAGAATAAGGAAAGGTTGGCGTGGGGCCAATTATACCATTGAATTCACTGGTTTTTCCATTTGAGGATCCTGAAATATTTTTCGTAATTCCGGTTGAATTAGAAACACTGATATAACCCATACTTCCTTCCGTGAAATTTATATTTTCGCCCATGCCGCTTCCTGCATCAATCGTGATACCAGTGATGATGCCTTTTGAATAGATTACTACAGTACCTCCGCCCCTTCCATCCTCCCTTCCGCCATTTTCAGAATTTGCACTAACGGTTCCTGACCCCGATACAGAATCTCCGGAAATTAAATAGACAAGCCCGCCCCCGTTTACTCCACCAGGCCCCCCAGTTTCAACGGATTTACAGCCACCCATCCCCATAAAAATTTTTTCGGTAGAACACTCCTGTTGCCAATCTCTTCCTTCATTCCCGTTGAACCCTTTCCCATCCACATTCACAGAGCCATTGAGAAGAATATGCTGTTTGACTTCGATTGCAACTATTCCACCTGTAAGGCCATTCCAGGGCTGTGCAGTTACGGAACCCGATGGGGTAATAGTAAAAGTTGAATATCTCGGAACACGAATAACCTGCACATTTCCGGCACTTTTATAACTATTTGAAATGCCTGATTTAAGTATAATTTTTGTTGCTGAAGGCACATTTAACACTTCAGCAAATTCAAAATTTCCTGCACAACTGCCGGCAGTATTCATTCCCTGCAGAGAATCACCGGCCGGATTTATTACCGGCCTCATTTGAATAATCATAACAAGATCACCCGAAGTAAGATTAGCAGTGAAACGGCCGTCAGAATTTAAATAAGCATTTGCAACTGCAATGCTGTTTCCGCCTTCAAAGGCATCTGAAGTCAGCGATGTGCATTCATTTAAAATAGTATTTGGGGTACTGATGATTTTGCAGCCGTCTCTTCCGGGCACGGCAAGAGCGGTGTTCATTATCCCGGCATTATTGTAGGTGAGAAATATTATAAAAGTAAATATTGCAAAACCACCCATGGATGCAGCTAATAATAATTTTACACGCTGTTTTACCGATTCGGATACCTGCTGCCGGAAGGATATTTTCAATTTCATACGGAGGAATAAAATACAATTCTTCCTTACGTATGAAATGAGAATTTGTTACCGGCATTAAACAAAAACTTGTTCTTATCTGGAGAATGAAAATAAAAAGAAATGCTCTTCTAAAAAGAGCATTTTCAGAGGTAAATTATTTGTTTTTATTAATTGATGGTTAGTTTGATTGACACTGAATTTGAATTTCCCGCAGCATCATTAATCTCAAACTTCCATGTTTCATAGGTATGGTCGTTTTCGGGTGTAAACTCGTAATCTTTTTCATAATGGCCTTTTTCATCAGGTGCTAAATAAAAAGTTTTTTTAAGTGAGAATGCCCCGCTGCCGATGGATGAATAAATTTTGAATGTTTTGAGGTCGTCCTGGTTTTTATCAGCGGAAATTCCAACAATGAGAAGATCACTTGTACTTACGGTCGCATCACCGGAAGTATAATTGCCGCCTGCTTTTAAGGAAATAGAAGGCAGCTCTGCATCCTTGTTTTTCTTGCACGACACAATCGCAGAAGTGACCAGCAATATCATCACTATGGATTTCATTGCGTTTTTAATTCTATGATTCATGATTGTCATTTTAAAATTTTTCAAATACAAATTTAATATATCTTTGTTCAATATGAACTATAATTTGAAAAAAACAATTTCAGTTGTTTTACTTTTTATTTTCCTGTATAATATTTCTGGCTATTACCTTGCCTTTACCTTTCAACAATCGGGGATAAAAGAAACTGTTCAGCATACTTTTAAAGAAACGGATGATTTGCTGGTGCTGAGAATTTTACCAGGAGAGGAAAAAAATATAACCTGGAACGGCAGCGATGAATTCAGCCTGAACGGTAAAATGTATGATGTCGCTTTCACTAAACAGGAAGGCAATATATTATACCTGTATTGCCACAGTGATTCAAAAGAAAATCACCTTTTTGCTTCCTTAAATTTACACATTAGAAATAACATTGGCTTTCCGGGTTCAAGGAAAAATTCCAAAAACACATTAAAAAATCCTTTACCTAATTTTTTTATGAATACTTCTAAAAACGAACTGTCTTTTTTTGTTTATACTTTAAAAAAAGAAATACAATGTAGTTTTCATTTACTAAGCTTTTCCATTGATAAGCCTGCTCCTCCACCCCGATTAGTTTAACTGTTTTTTATTTTTTTCAGGTAAAGCCCCGGCTTAACGTTTATTGCCTGGCTTACTCTTATCATCGGTCTTAATTCATTTAATTAACTTAAAAAACATTGTTATGAAAAACAAAATCAACCTGTTTATTATTATTTTATTTTTTTCTCATTCATTGCCGGCACAAAACGTTTTGAAAGGAACGGTAGCTGATAAAAATAATTTACCAATTAGTAATCTGACTGTCTTTATCCCCGAAATTCAAAAAGGGACCGCAACCGGAAATGATGGGGCTTTCAGCATTGAAACTCCGCCCTCTGGAATTGTGAATATACAATTCACCAGGATCGGTTATAAATCACAGGTGAAGACAGTAAATCTTGCAGCGTCTCCGGTTGAGTTAAAAATTATGATGGAGATTTCTGCTGCTGAACTGGAAGAAGTAGTTGTTACTTCCAACAATATTAAACTTCCGGACAATATTCCTTACTCTGTCAATGCAGTTTCAAAAGAAGAATTGGATAATACTGCCGGACTTACACTGATGAGCAAGTTGTCTTATGAGCCCGGCATTGACCGTATTTCAGTTGGAACAGGAATAGGCAAGCCTGTTATTCGCGGAAATTCTTTCAACAGGATTTTGCTTTATTCAATGGGAACACGAATTGAAAACCAACAATGGGACGATCGTCATGACCTTGGAATTTCAGAAAGCGGTGTAGAAAAAGTAGAAGTAATTAACGGGCCTGCAGCTTTGATTTATGGCGCTGATGCATTGGGCGGTGCATTGATTTTTGTTGACGAAAAACCTGCAGCAGCGGGCAAATGGGCAGCAGATGCGGCTATCGGAGGAAACGTAAATAATATCGGATCTTATTTTGATTTGGGATATAAATCCACAAAAAATACCGGCTTGTTTTATATGCTGCGCACAGGCGGGCACGGCAATGGAAGCTATGTACAGGGCGGTGACAAACCGGACAGCGTTTTGTTTACCAGAAATTATGCAGCCAATTCAAAATTCATTGACCTTACCGGGAAAGGATCAATAGGTCTCAGCAAAA
>DATEMK010000482.1:0-6158 GCA_035275625.1 Bacteroidia bacterium | reverse complement strand
CCTCTGTGGAAGAAATCAAATGATACCTGTAATTTAAATGGATATCAGTTCCCGGCTAGTTACAATAATCCCTGGGAGCCCATGAATTTTACACTTACTAATTTAACAGGAGGCGATGATTATAACATAATAGTATTTCCATGGGATTCTAATGTCATTGGAAATGCAGCTATTACTATTACCTGCGGAAATGTAAAAAATATTTCCGTATCCGATGTTCAAACAACCAGTGCAGTATTAAATTTCGATTGCGCATGTCCCAATCCCGTTGTTCTTGAATACGGCCCTGCGGGATTCACACCCGGCACCGCCACATCGGGCAACGGAACCATGGTGGCAAATGTTACTTCTCCTTATACCATTACGGGTTTGTCACCTTATATACTTTATGATGTTTATCTCCGGTCTGCCTGCGGAACCATTTACTCGGACAATGCAAAAATCACCTTCCGCTCAAGTATTGATTGTGCCAATGCACCTGTGCTCACCTGCGGATCAACATTCAGTTTTTCGCATAACGTCATAGATAATAATTCCGGTAACTGGACTATGAATTGTCCGTCAGCATCCAATAACTCCGCCAAAGAAGCAGTTTATCGCTTCACACCCGCTCAAAGCGGGATGTACCTTCTTACTAATTACAACGGTTCATACTATACAGGAAATGGAATTGCTTTTTATTACAAGCCAATGGGCAGCTGCGACTCATCGGGCTGGAATTGTGCAGGTGTGGTTACACATCATCCCCAGGGAGTTGCATTTGGACCGCTTACAGCTAACACTACTTACCTGCTGCTGTTTGATGCCCATTCGGGTGCAGGTCCTACCATCAAGAATATGCGGATTGATTGTGTAAATCCCTGCACTGCTACCATCACTCCGGCTTCCACCATTACTATATGCCAGGGTAAGACGGTTACCTTCCAGGCAAACACAGGTGCGGGTATCACTTATCAATGGTATTTAAATGGATCGCTTGTGCCGGGAGCTACAGCATCATCTTATACTTCATCCAGCGTGGGATGGCATTCAGTAGTTGAAAACACGCCCTGCGGTACCGTTACATCCGATAACAGGTTAGTTTTCGTTAGTTCTGCCGTTGGCGCTACGGTAACTTATAATACTCCGCTCACCTTTTGTCCGAATGGATATGTTCAGCTGAATGCCACTCCTAATTACTATGCTACCACTTATCACTGGCAACGAAATGGAGTAAATATTCCGGGAGCAACCCAGTTGAGTTACCAGGCGACAGATTCAGGTAGTTACCGTGTAAAGGCTTCTGCTGCCGGATGTGCTCTTGCTTATAGTAACAACTTTACGGTGAACAAAGCCACATCGGTAACAGGATTTTATATTGCAACGTCATCAACTGCAATTTGTGCAGGAGGAAATATTTTGCTTTCAATAAAGAGCAGCCAGTCTTTTCCTTATGATTATATACCAACTCCCGGATACACTTATCAATGGAAGAAAAACGGTGCAAACATATCCGGGGCTACCTCCGTTACTTACAATGTTACTTCTGCCGGTTCATATACGTGTGCAGTTACAGCAACCTGCGGAACATATACTACTGCTGCCAGGGTAATTAACGCTTATACACTGGCAACTGTATCACTTGCTGCCAATGGGCCCACCACGTTTTGTAACAGTTACGTAAACCTTATCGCCACAATTTCGGGAAGCGGGAATGTGTACACAACATGGAAAAGAAACGGAGTAGTAATTTTCTATGGATACAGCAACGGTCAAAGTGCCTATGAAACAGGAACCTATGTGTGCGAGGTTACCAATTACTGCGGAACAGTTGTTTCAAATGCTATAAGTGTGACGGCAAATAAAAGTCCTGTATTATCTGCCATTACAGGCAACACCGGTTTTTGCAGACCATCCACAGGAAATGTTTACAGTGTAACCCCGCAGGCAGGTGTTACCTTTAACTGGACATTACCAGCCGGGGCTACAATTACAAACGGGCAAGGCACTAATTCCATTACCGTTAGCTTTTCGTCCAATGCTTCAGCAGGTGATATTTGCGTGACGGGAAGCAATGCAATCTGCGGTGCAGGAACTGCAAGCTGTAAGTCCATTGTGCTGCGTACTGCTGTTTCCACACCGGGAGTTATAACAGGTTCAACCAATGCATGCAGGCAAAGCTGGATTTATTCCATAAAAAAAGTTCCGAATGCAGAATATTACACCTGGAATCCGCCCCAGGGTGCTAAAGTCAATGGCTCTGCAGCTACATTGCAGACTCCTGATACGGTCGTAGTGCTGCAGTTTGATTCCACTTTTACCGGTGATACATTAAGAGTAAGGGCAGTGAATTGCACAGGTACCAGCGGTGTGCGCAAATTAAGAATCAATAATGGTCCTCCTGCTACTCCCGGTACAATCACCGGTTCTGTTTATGCGAATTGTAATACCAGCAGAACTTATTCCATTGCTCCTGTTGCAGATGCAGTATCCTACACGTGGCGGACTACTGTTCCGGGAGCATTAATATACGGCTCTTCATTACCATACACCACCGGGGCTACTTCGATAACTGTCAGTTTTACCAATGGACTCAACGGCAAGGTATATGTTAAAACAAATTCATTATGCAACAGCAGTGCAGAAAAAAGCCTCAGTGTTTATTCAAAACCGGCTGCTCCCACGGCAATCACCGGACCGGCAACAGTATGCGACAGCGCACTACAGGTTAACTATACTACCCCGGTAATCTCCGGTGCAGCCACGTATAACTGGACGGTGATGACGGGCTCAACAATTGCGGGCGGCCAGGGAACCAATTCAATCAATGTCAACTTCGGGGGGACGGCAGCTACAGGCAACATAAAAGTACGTGCTCAAAATGTATGTAACAATTCAGCGTATTTTTCCAAAGCCGTTATTATCAATAACTGTAACCGCCTGGCGGATGATGCAAAAGTTGAGCTGCAATTATATCCGAATCCGTTTACATCCGCTGCTACGTTAACAATACCTGCAGAAACAGACCTGGATGCAAGTGAAATATCCATTTATAATGTGATGGGAAAACAAGTACGTGTTATTTCAAAGCCTCGGCAATATACTCTTGAAATTGAAAGAAAAAACCTGCCTCCCGGCATCTATTTTATAAAACTAATATCAGGCGGAATGGAAAATGGGATGGTAAAAATGATTGTGGAGTAAACTAAATTCAAATGGCATGAAAAAGCAATTACCTATTTTGGCTTTCCTGTTAATTGCTTCAATAGATTCTTCAGCACAAATCACTTTTCAGAAAATTTATGGAGGCGCAGTATATGATATAGGTTATTCTGTTCAGCAAACTACAGACGGGGGATACGTGATTGTTGGAACCACCAATAGCTTTGGTGCGGGTAATTATGATATTTATTTGCTTAAGACAGATGCATATGGAAATTTACAGTGGTCCAAAACCTTTGGCGGAGCAGGTTATGATGGGAGTGCAGTCCTCTCAGATCCCTATTCCGTTCAGCAGACAAATGACGGGGGATATGTGATTACAGGGCATACTGATAGCTTTGGTGCAGGCGGCATTGATGTTTATTTACTCAGGACTGATGCTAACGGAAACCTGCTCTGGTCAAAAACTTTCGGGGGTACGCTTAATGATTATGGCGCTGAAGTACGGCAAACAACAGACGGGGGATATGTGATTGCAGGACGCACCCGGAGTTTCGGAAACGGCTGGTATGCATACCTTGTTAAGACTGATGCCATTGGAAATCTAACCTGGACAAAAGCTTTTGGAGGGACATTTGGCGGTTTTATGGGCTTTGACGTTCAGCAGACAGCTGACGGGGGCTATATCCTCACGGGCGCACAAACAACGGATTCTATAGGCTACCGTGATGTTTCCCTTGTTAAAACAGATTCGGCTGGAAATTTACTCTGGTTAAAAACCTTTGGCGGAATATACTCCGAAGAAGGACACTCCATTCAGCAAACAGCGGATGGGGGATATGTGATTGGAGGACTCACAAATAGTTTTGGTTCGGGTGGTTGGGATGTTTATTTACTCAGAACAGACAGCGCTGGCAGTTTACTCTGGTCAAAAACCTTTGGCGGAGCATTGTATGATTGGGGTTATTCCGTTCAGCTGACTGCAGGCGGAGGAATTATGATTGCCGGAACGAGTGAAAGTTTCGGTGGAGGATATTATGACTACTACCTGCTCAAAACCGATGACTCGGGAAATTTGATCTGGTCCCGGACATTCGGTTCAACAACCAGTGATTTCGGCTGTTTCGCCAGGCAGACAACAGACGGAGGATATGTGCTCGCAGGAACCGGCATGAGTTTCTTTCCGAAAATATACCTGGTAAAAACCGACAGCAGCGGATATAGTGGCTGCAATGAAAGTAATCCTGCCAGTATTACAACTGTACCCGTCACTGTAACAACAACTCCTGCTGTTTTAAATTCTTCAGGCGGTGCTGTCAGCAACCCCGCAACGGTAACCGGAAATGGAGGTACAGATACCACACTATGTTTTGTAACGGCTATTTATGAACAGGAGACAGGGACAGACATAACAGTTTACCCGGTTCCCGCCACAACAGAATTAAGAATTAAAAATGCAGAATTCAGAATCGGAGAAATAGAAATTTATGATGCACACGGTCAAAAAGTTTTAACCAAAAAGGCAACAAATGAAAAGCAACTAACCATCAACGTTTCTTCCCTCACCCCGGGAATTTATTTTGTGAAAGGATTTCATGCAGGGAAGTATTACCGCAAAAAAATAATTATCGGGTAAAACTAAAATGAAGATTAAAACCTTAAAAAATTTACTCTGCGGTCCCTTCATGGTCTTCCTCCCGGTAAATACCGGGATGCAAAGACTATGAAGAACCTGAATATAAAAATAAACTTTTTAAGGATATTAAATAATTTTTAATTCTCCAGAACCTTAAATTCCGTTCTCCGGTTCAACGCTCTGCCTTCAGTTGTCTCATTGGTTGCAACAGGCCTTAATTCCCCGTAGCCGTGAAATTGTAAACGCGATTCATCAATATTTTTTTTCCTTAAATAATCCGCAACCGCTTTTGCGCGGTTTTCCGAAAGTAACTGGTTGGCTTCATCATTTCCCATATTATCTGTAAACCCGTTTATTTCAATCTTTAATGCCGGGTTAGCAGTCATTAAATCAAATAGCCGTTCCAACTCATTGATGGATTGATCTTTTATATTCCATTTTGCCGTTTCAAAGAAAATATTATTCAGAATAAAGCTGGTTCCCTCTTTTACAGGCTGCAGGTAAATGTCTTTCTGGTACGCTTTATATGCCGGAGCGTGCGGAATATTAAAATTGTCGGAGTAAAACATGTGCCTGTCAGCTTCTATAGTTGCCCCATAATTTTTTCCTCCCGGCAACGGCACGAGAAATTTTCCTGAAGCAGGGTCGGTATTAAATTTTCCGATGTTTTGGTTTATATCAAGGTCCGTGAGTTCAATTGTTGCCGGAAGCGGCAGGTGTGTTTCTCCATCAAATACACGTCCCTTATAAAGTACCACACCCGGTTTTATGCTGGTTTCTTCAAGATAGGTGGCAGCATAGATGTCCTTTTCTCCCTTTCCTTCTTTTTTAACCGAAGCAAAATACAGCGTGCGTCCGCTGGCGGATATTTCCACGAATACATCATCGTCAGCGCTGTTAATGGGATAGCCAAGGTTTACGGGAGCATTCCATTTTCCATCTTCGAAAGTGCTGTAAAAAATATCATAGCCTCCCATACTTCCGTTTCCGCGGGAGGAGAAATATAAATTTTTTCCATCAGGGTGAATCCACACACCTTCTTCATCATACGCTGAATTTATGGATGGCCCGATATTCACTGCTTCGCCCCATGCTTTTTTCTTATCCATCCATTTACTGAAATAAATATCCCGGCCCCCCATTCCTCCCTGGCGGTCGCTTACAAAATAAAGTGTCTTTCCGTCAGGCGAAAGTGAAGCGGAGGATTCGTGAAATGCGCTGTTAATATTTTTTCCTGCGCTTTCCGGTTTGCTCCAACCCTGTGCGGTCAGTCCCGATACGAGGATGTCGCCATTATTAATATCTCCTTTAAAAACAAACAGTGTGTGGCCATCCGGAGATAGTCCCGAAGAGGCATCATGTGTTGTAGTATTGAGCGGTG
>DATEMK010000481.1:0-10653 GCA_035275625.1 Bacteroidia bacterium | reverse complement strand
AAAAAGTTTTATTTTTATCCGCTTGATTCAGAAGATTTATACTTATAGATTTGGTAAATAATTTAAACTCTAAAAACTAAAGACTATGAGATTTACAGGAGACGAAGATCACAGCATTTCTCTAAACGATGCTGCACAGTTAACCGGACGTTATCGCGCCCAAATGGAAACCAGTGAGTTGAAAGGCGGCTATTTTGGAAGAGCTGCTATTATATCAATCCTCAGCCAGACTGATTGCGTTGGAATCCGGTATTATTATGGATTAGATGCTGAGGACAAACAAGTAATTGTTTTGGTAGGAGTTTTGGCGAATGGAGATGATATGGTGGAAGGAGAATTGGCGGAATTTTCCATACCCTGTCCTGATTCTTGCGGTGCGAACAATGATCTAAACAGCTAAATTGCCGATTGTTGAAAATTGTTACTTTTCTTTCTTATATTTCTGCTCTTTCAACAATATTATTACCCACTGCCTTTGGACTGATCAAATATAGTACTTTAAGAAAAAATTCCATTTTCCGTCTTTTCTTCTTTTATTTTGTCCTGTCAGCCATTATAGAAGTAATCACTTGCTATATGGGAATAAAAGGGATGAACAATATGCACATTGGCAATTTGTTTTTTCTGACACAGTGCATTATTTTATCCTTACTTCTTTTACTATGGATCCGATCAAATACATTTAAAAATACATTAACCATTCTTTTGTCAATTGTGGTGCTGTTTGGATTGATCAGATTTTTTTTTATTAATCCATTTGAAAAATTCGATGTTATTTCAGTTACCCTGGAGAGTATCGTTTTAGTGATGGTATCAGGAATTGCATTATTCTATATTGGTTCTGAAACAGAAATCCTGCTTTTTAAAAATCCAAAGTTTTGGTTTGCCACTGCTATTTTTATTTATTTTAGCGTCAGCATTGTAATTTTCTGCACTGCAAATTTCCTTATTGATGATAAAACTCACGTCAGAAAATATACCTGGATTATTAACTCTCTATTAACAATTCTGACCAACATCTTTTACGTAACCGGTTTGTTATGCTTGCAAAAAAAGAGGATATAATCTTTGCCATAGCAATTATTGCAGGAATAATTTTTATTCTTGCAGGTTTTGTAGTTCTTTTTGTGTATAATTATTTTAAGTCAAGAGCGGATAAAGAGAAGGAGATTCAAAGGGCAATTTACGAGGCGCAGGAAGAAGAACGTACACGCATAGCCGAAGAATTGCATGATGACATCGGGGGCAAATTATCAGCCCTGAAACTTCAGAACGAATTGATCCGGAAAGAAAGCGCCCCGGACAACATTATTAATTGTGTTGATGAAAATGCAAAATTTATTAATAATATTGTAACGGATATAAGAGCGATTGTGCGCAACCAGGCATCACAATACATAATAGATAATGGAATACTGCATGAACTTCAGCAATTAAAAAATCAATATGCTTCGGCTTATGGAGTGCAGATTTTTCTTCAAATCAATATTGAAAAGATTAAATTCAAAAAGGATTTTGAGGTGAATTTATTCAGGATTTTCCAGGAATTGATTCATAATTCAGTAAAACATGCAACGTGTACAGAAATTAAAATTGAGCTGATGCCCATCCACGAAGACCTTAAAGTATTTTATTCAGATAACGGTAGAGGGTTTAAAAAACCGGAATATCAATTTTCCGAAGGAATGGGACTTAAAAATATTGATACGCGAATTAAATTGTTTAACGGGAAATATGATTTTCACAGCGAACCTGGAAAAGAAACCTCTTACACCATAAATTTTCAATTACAAACAACATGATGTAAATTTGCTCCTTTTCAAATGTACCAGTTAAAAATAATCATAACGGATGACCATCAGCTTTTCCGGCAGGGATTAGAAAGTCTTTTAAGAAAAATTCCAATAATCTCGAAGATAAAACATGCTTCAAACGGAGAGGAAACACTTGAACTTTTAAAAAAAGAAATATTTGATGTGGTCATGATGGACATTCGTATGCCGGTAATGAATGGAATAGAAGCAACAAAAGAAATTTCAAAAAAGTATCCCAAGGTCAGGATAATGGCTCTTACCATGATGCAGGACAGAAGCAGCATAGTTAAAATGTTTAAAGCCGGGGCAAGCGGTTATATATTAAAGAATACCAGTTTCAAAGAAGTTGAAGATGCTTTAACTCAAATTATAAACGGGAAAAAATATTATGCGAAAGAAGTATCCGACACTTTATTAGAGAATTTAATTGATCTCAACCCTGAAAAAAAAAGGGGGCCATACAAGGGAGATTTGACCCAGCGGGAAAAAGAAATTGTTAAGTTAATGTGCCAGAGTTTTTCAAGCAAAGAGATAGCGGATATGCTGAATATCACCGAAAACACAATCGAGAGTCACCGCGTTCATATTTATAATAAATTAGAGATTGAAACCATTGTGGATTTGGTTTTTTATGCACTGGATAATGGGTTAGTCATCAAACCCGAACAATAAAATTTTTTAAAAGCGGCTTGACTTAATAAAACTTCACCGTAATTTCTTCATCCGAATTCCGTCCTTTGTCATCATTGCATGAAATTTTTATTTGCCCTTCACCCGGGGTAAAAAATATTTTTTCATGCGCCTTTGCTTTCTGATAAAACACATCGTTCACATACCAGTAAACAAAAGTTACTTCATCGCTTACATGGCAGCTTAACTGTAATTCCTCGCTTTGTCCTTTTTGGACAAGATATTCTTTGTTGTTCACAGGGGAAGTAATGCGCGGAGGGTTGTCTTTGAATACTCTTGTACAATTAGGATTGTGTGCAGGTATACGTTTGAAGTCAACATGGTCTTCCTTGTAAAAGCTGGTAAGCGCTCCATCATAATTCGGATAAAGAACTTTTTTAAATCCGGCAGCAGGAATGCAGCGTGTACAATAAGAAATATTTTCATCGGGTGAAACATTTACTTCAACGAGATGATTGCATTTTTTATAATCTGAAACTCCCGGAATAAAATTATCCACCACTAAATCAGAGCAGAAATCATTTGGCGGCATCCCTGATTCACTGCATATTAAGCGGAAATCCAATTCATGAGGCGGAACAAACCATGCATCGGAGGAGTTGTAATCAATACTGTTGAAAATGTCAAACAACAATGGAGTCGCCATATCAGCGCCTGTTAATTCGGGTACACCCTCCCCGTTAAAATTTCCTACCCAGACAGCCACTGTATATTTTTTGTTGTAGCCAATGCTCCATGCATCCCTCCTGCCATAAGATGTCCCGGTTTTCCATGCTACTTTGGGAACATGCATGCTGCTTTGATAATTATTCGGGAGGTCAGGCCGGGTAAGCTGTGTAAGAATATCTGAAACCATGAATGCAGCAGCCGGAGAAATAATTTGAGTGAAAGACGAAGATGTGTCCTGCTGCAAAAATTTAAGGTGAGAATATTTTCCTTCGTTTGCGAAACAGGAAAACAATCCTGCAAGCTCTTCCAGCCTGACTCCGCAGCCGCCAAGAATCATGGACAATCCCATTTTCTTTTCGTTTTGCACTGCGCTTTCAAAATCTGCCTGTTTCAGCCTGCCGATAAATTCAGTAACTGTAATGTCATTCAGAATTTTTACAGCGGGAACATTGAGTGAGAACGACAATGCCTTTTCCACTGTCACTCTTCCGTTAAACTCTGAATTAAAATTTTCCGGTGCATACCCGTCATAATTTACGGGGACATCTTCAATTATTTTTTTGGGTGTAATCAATCCTTTGTCCATTGCAATGGCATAAGCTAACGGTTTGAGCGTGCTCCCGGGAGAGCGCAAAGCAGATACCCCATCTACTTGCCCTGAATGATCTTTATCATTGAAATCAGATGAACCTGCGTAAGCAATCACATGATGCGTTTTATTTTCAATGACAATCACAGAAGCATTGTTCACATTATGCATTTGCAACTGTTTGCTGTGATTAAATGAAATGGCTTCTATTTTTTCCTGCAAAGATTTTTTAAGATTGGTTTTTATTATCGGGCTTTGCGGAAAATCATTTTTCATCCGTAAAGAAAAATGCGGAGCTTCATGAGGCGCTTCATTACGGTGCATGTCAGGCGGCTCATTCATTGCATCAGCGATTTCTTTTTGAGAAAATAAGTTATCAGCAGCCATTCGTTTCAGCCACCTGTTTCTTTCTGCAACCAGGTAATTTTCATTCTTTCCGGGTTTAAGTGAAGTCGGACGGTTAGGAATTATTGTTAACGTGACCGACTGCGCTAACGACAACAAGCCGGGCATTCTTCCATAGTACAACAACGATGCAGCTTTTACACCTTCAATATTGCCACCATAAGGAGCAAGATTCAAATAGAGCTGAAGAATTTCATCTTTTGAAAATTTCACTTCAAGCTGCACCGCGCGAAACATTTCTGTAATTTTATTCAGGTAAGTTCTCTTTTTCGGATTAAGCATCCGTGCCACCTGCATGGTAATAGTTGAAGCTCCTGAAGTTTTTTGCAAATGCATCGTGTTATTAAAAACCGCGCGAACAATAGCAACCGGGTTTACCCCGAAATGATAATAGAAATATTTGTCCTCTTTATAAATTAAAGATTTGCGCAGCACAGAACTGATTTCATTCAGCTCTGTCATCATCCGCCATTTATCATCATCACTCAGAAAAGCATGAATGACTTTGCCTTTATCATCTGTGACAATTTGAGAATAATGTACATTTACTTTCAAGGGAAAACACCCATTCAAAATAAGAAAGCAGGCTGCTGCAATTGCAATTACAAAAAGCAGACGTTTGAACTTCTTAACTATTTTCATTGTTGGATTAACAATTAATGTTTTTGCAATCTCCAATCTTCAATCACTTCTCCACCACCTTCATCACTCCTGCCCCATTGTAAGAATGATATTCTCCATTGTACATGGCGTCAGCAGAAACAGGTCCCATTATAAATTTCCCGGTTGATACGGCACGCACGAGGTAATAGAAATTCCGCTGGCGGTAATCCACGCTCGTAAACAAATTAATCCTGTCATCGCGGATGTCCATGTAATCGGGCTGCGCATTGTCTTTTATCCAGCTCAATTCAGGAACCGTTCCGACACGCGGATTTTCAATTTCAAATCCTGCCGGCAGCAAATCTGTTATAACAACATTCTGAACTAAGCTGCGCTCGGTATTTTCCAATGTCAGCTTTACAACTATCAAATCATTTTGATTTACAGTTGTTGCGGTAACCGGCTGCCCGGAACGGTTGTAGAATGTTTTGCGTATGCGCAAATATTTATCTTCAATAGTAAATTTACCATCCTTGTCCAGCCCTTCAAAATCCCAGAAATAATAGAGGTTGCCTTTTCCTGAAGTGGTGATGGTTACATTTTTATTTGCAATATCTTTTTTGATCACTAAATCATCCCCTTTAAACTGTGCAATTGTTTTTCCATCTGTGCTCACAGTTGCAGTCACAGTATTACCACTGTTGTGTTTTGCAAATTTTCCAAGAGCAAGAAAGGAGAACGCGCGCTCCTGCGTGGAATACCAATACCGTTTATTCATTTGTTGTGACAAATGCTGAACCATAACGGCAACCTGTGGATTGTCAGGATCTGTTTCGAGCAATGCATTCAGTGAAATTGCTTCATCACGCACATAAGAATAAAAATTTCCGCCAAAGCTTCTTACCGATTCTTCACCAGCAAAAGATCCCGGCAGCAAATCATTATAGCTTTTCCTGTCACCGACAGCAAGATAAGACGCTGCAAGAAGGTATCTTGAATCGAGCGCCATTTCATTTGTTTTTGGTTTATAATAATTCATAGTTGGTATATCTGCTTTGGCATACATCGCAAGCAGGTAGAGCGAGTAAAAAATATCCTTACAGGGAATTATTTTTTTTACTTCTTTATTGTTTGAATCATAGTAATAGTAATTTTCAGTCGGATGGCTTTTAACCTTTGCAGCAAGATAAGCTGTCATTTTATCAAGCCCCTGCTGGTTTACATCATACCCTGCTTTTTTCGCTTCATACAAAAAATGCCCGCCATAACAGGTGCCCCACCAGGATTCCTCTTCAGCACCGGGCCAATAGCTCAACGCACCATTGTACATCTGCATACTCTGAAGGCGCGCAATGCCTGCCTGTATGTTGCGTGAAATATTTACAGGATGGTTGGGTTTGTTTTTTAAATTCTGAATAAGATTTGCATAATACAGCTGCGGAAAAACGGTAGAAGTTGTTTGCTCTACACAGCCGTAGGGATAATCCAATAAATATTCGAGGTCATCTGAAAATTGTGCAAGCGGTGATTTGCTGATTAATAATTTCCCGGCAATACTTGAGGGAATAAAATTGGTTTTCAGATTTAATGTTTCAGAACTGTTAGCTGCAATCACACCGTTATCATTTATTTTTTGCAACGATGCAGCGGGACGAACGGTAATATCTGTTTTGTCAGAATAAGAAGAACCTTCAGCATTGCAAACAACTTCGATGCTTGCTTCACCGACTGACGGTTGTGCATATACTTTAAAGCTCACACGTTTTTCACTGTTTGCAGGAACAGGAACAGTTTGTACAGGACTTCCAACTACATTAAGCGGACCCGTAAAAGAAACCGTTGCACTTGCGTTCATCTCTTTTGCAGTTGTGTTAGTCAGCGTGACAGACATATACAAGGTATCTCCGGGGCTTAAAAATCTCGGAACAGATGCACTGATAACAAGCGGGTCTGCAACCTTGATATGTTTCTCGGCACTTCCGAATGAACGGTCTTTATATGCAACAGCCATCACACGCAGGTCACCACTGAACTGCGGAATGTCAACTGAACATGTTGCTTCACCTGAGGAGTTCGTATGCAATATGCCGCTCCAGTAAGCTACCAATTTCACACGCTTGTTGCTGAGAGGATTCACACGTTTCTGTAAATCATAACCATCACCGCCTGTGCTTGATCTTTTCAATTTCAAATCAGGTAATAAATAAGGATACACATCATAGGCATCCACTTCCAATCCGCGCTTCTGGTAAAAAAATCCGTAAGGGTCAGGAGTTTTTGAATTCTTCAATTGCATGATTCCTTCGTCAACAACTGCAACTGTTATTTCGACACCAGATTTCGCAATGGTTTTTACAGTAATATTCTGTTTTGTTTTTGAACGTGATTTCTCCACCGCAACAATGGTAACGGGTAATTTGTCTGAAGCTTTTTGAACTGCAAGCGGGACAAAACCGTGAGCCACTGTAAGAGGAATTGCATCATCACTTAATGGTTTGAAAAGCGTTGCAGTGATGTATATGTTTGGCAAATACGAATCTTTAACAGGAAGCGTCAACGAAGCTGCTCTCTTATCCGTAGTAAGAAAATAATACTCATATAATTTATCACGTTCAATTGTTACCAGCATTTTTCCTGAGAACGGAGTCTTGAATAAAATTTTCGCCTCATCACCCGGTTTATATTTTTCTTTATCCATGCTGATGTCCACTTGTCCTTCGTTGTTCACCTGGAAAGAAGTGTTTTGCGTGTAACCCCAGCCGTAAGCATAAAAATTACTCTGAACATATTTTTCTGAACCCGGCCGCATCACGCGCACAAGATATTCACCGCTTTCATTAGGACTGAAATTAAAAACCAAACCCGTTTTGCCAACTTTCAGTGTTTTATCGCTCATAATTTTTTCTTCACGCTGTGAAACATAACGATAGTGTGAATCATAATCACGCTGCATCACACTGTGCCAGTAAATTTTAATAACCTGTACATGCGCTTCAGCATTTTCAACTGCCATACCGTCTTTGTTCAGAGCAATTAATCCGATCTGCATATTTTTCCTGGTGTCCACATAATAATCAGGAATTTTAATTCCGTAAAAAACATTTTGTGTCTGCACATCAAAATTGCTGATGCGGTTTACCGGTCTTCCCGTTTCATCAAAAACAGTTACCAAAACTTTCCCTGACAACATACCTGCATCCCTATAAGAAGGATCAACCACAAATTTTTCATTCAGCTTTCCATCAGCATCCGTTTTTCCCTGGCGCACCACGTGAGGAAAATTTAATTTTTCCACTCCCTGTATATTAAAATTATAAGCGGAATAATTTTTTGCACTGAACCATTTATTTCCGAGGTAATATTCAATCTCGTAATTTCTTCCGGCAGCAGGCGGCCCGAAAAGATTGACTGCATTCGCATTTGCAACAACAGTATCATTTAAACTGTACAAATTTTTATCTGTGTTCAACACCACATTAATTCTATCCGGAACAAATTCTTCCACATTGATTGTTTTATCCCCTGCAAAAACATCGTTGCCCGTAAAAACCTGGATGGTATAAAAACCGGTTACAGCGGCAACGGGTAAGTCAATCGAAGTTTCAAATGCTCCCTGCTGATTCAGGTTCTTTTTTATAGTTGTCAATTCTTTTCCGTTTGGCATCAGAAATTTCAGCTTCATCGGAACATCGCTGACAGTTTGCCATTGGTCTTTTCGAAGAATGGTATTGATGTGAACCGTTTCACCGGGACGATAAATCTCACGGTCGCCATAAATAAATGCCTGGTAGCCGGAAGGATTATTGCGCAATCCTCCTACATCAAAGCGGGAATTTTCCACCCGTGAATCACTGAACAAAAGATAATTAAAATCCTTTCCCGCGCGGGCTGTTATCATTCCAAGATTGAATTTCGGGAATTTATTTTTTATGTTGGAGAAAACAGCAACTCCATCAGCGTTAGTAACTGCCGAGTGGAGCACCTGGTTATTTGTACTTACAAAATTTATTTTCACACCGCTCATCGGATCCATGTTCATGATTGAATTTGCGAAAACATAAATCTCATCATCTGCCTGTTTGGTAATGATTCCAATGTCTGAAACCGAGACTAATTTATTAGCGCGGAGATAATAATCATTCTTAGAAGCAGCACGAATAAGATATACTCCTTTAAAATTACTGTGGTCATCAAAGTCCACACTCAACAGCTTTGTACCATTGAGGTCAGGAAGGTCTTTGGTTTCGTAATCCTGGTCCATCACTACATCGCCCATTTGTTCTAAATTATAATCTCCATAATTAAACCCATAGTCATCTTCACCATCTCCGTAATATCGCGAATAGCGGTTCCGGCTCATATATTGCAAAATATTATTCTCGTAAATTTTAGTCACCGTCAAATGAATCTTAGGAAGATTCACAATATTAATCCCCACCTTTTTTGAACTTTTTGCAGAAAGGTAAATTCCCTTTTTTGAAGCAAAAGAAACAGAAGGATTTAATTCACCGAACGGAACAAGTGACAGATGGTCGTTCGCCATTTCACCGCCAAGGATACCTTTCAGCTTTTTAGAAATATTCAGCTCATAAGATTTTCCCGATTCAAAAATCCCTTTAACCAGGAATCCGCTTGCTACTTCTTCCACCTTAAACTGGACGGCAGGTTTGATAGAAATTAATTTCTGAATTCCTTCCATCTCCACAGCCTGGTTGGTATTCACTTCAATGAAAGTTTCTGCATTATCGGAATTGTTGGGCTGCACCTGCGTAATCTCCAGCTTAGCCAGTGAAGGGACAGCCTGTGTAAATGAAAGCGGGGAAGTTGTTATATATTTTTCAGCATCGGCACAGCGCATGCCTTTTTCAATCTTCAATTCAATTTCAGTTTTTCCCGCAAGCTCTTTTTGCAAACCATCCACTTTTATCACCATTGTATAGTCAATAGAATTAGTCACCATTGTAAAAGGCATTTCTTTTTTGTTAGCGGAGATTTTCATCAGCCGGCTTATTTCTCCCGGTTCCACGCGGTAATTAAAACCAATATTCACCATCATTGCAATCTCATCAGCGCCTTTATCTGAGCGCACCCAAAATGCCTCCGCAGCTTCCATCTTCAAATAAGGAGTGTGAAAATCAAATGCAGGAATATCTCCAACATGCAATCGCTTATCCGCACGATGCAGCAGGGCATTTGTAATTTCCGCTTTATATGCCATGCAAGGCTCAAACTGAAACGATGGCGAGAATTGTAGTTCACGTCTTGAAGTGAACATAAAGGAACCTTTCACTAACGGAGTGATTTTTATATACTGCACCGAATCCCAGCGATTGAGAAGTGAGTCCGGACAGAGGTCATGGTCAAACTTGAAAACGAGATTTTGCCGCGGCCCGATTTCATCAGAAAAATTTTTGTCAATAAGGCCTACACGGTTTTTATCTGTTGCGCAGGCACACACAAGCAGGCACAAGGCTGTAACCAGCTTTGCATTCAGTTTTGAGAAATACATAATTATTGGTGGTTTAGAAGTGAGCAGGAAGAGGCATCAACGAATGGCGAATTGGTACGAATATACGAATGCAGAAGGAGGCATCAACGAATAACGAATTTGTACGAATATACGAATGATGGACAACAACAAATTGTTCTTTGGTTTTGGCGGTACAATATAACAGGTACGAAGATTCATTTATTTTGGCTGTTGAAAAATTATTTTTTGGAAGAAAGTTGTTTTTAGCGGATGCCTGAATCAATCCGCGTTCCAGTTTGATAAATTCATTTGCAAATGCAATTTTTCTTCAAGACAACTGTTTTCGGTTTCGAGAGTGAAAAAGTAGTTTAAAACAAAAGAAAATAATTATTTTTTATTTTCCAAAAGTAATG
>DATEMK010000480.1:0-4842 GCA_035275625.1 Bacteroidia bacterium | reverse complement strand
GTTTTCCTTTATAAATTCCTTCCGGTTTCAAGTTCTGTTTGTTTTGCCGGTACAGTAAATATGTATATAGATATGCCAGGCTATGCTTTTCCAAGCTATCAATACGAGTATTATTTTTCAGACTCTTCTCAATTTATTTACAAAGGTTACTGCTATCACGACCCATTCTACGGTGGAGAAAAAACCTTTTCTGATCCTCCGGTTCACATGATCGCGCCTTTTTATTACCAGGATTCATATACCGATAGTTTAGAAGGAATTCTGGATGGGGGTGGGGGCACGACTGTTTGGCAAACTCAAGGCTACGTTTCTAAGCAGTACGATGGTTATGGAGAATTGCGCCTTCCAGGGGGAATTTATCCAAATGTTGCAAGAGTACGCATTGCTCTTTATGAAAAAGATACTCTAACCATTTCACAAAATGTTCCGGGAGAAGTGCGTATTTTTTCGACAACCGGGTTTGAGTGGTACGACCTGAATTTCCATGGACCAATTTTTTATTATATGGAATATGTAACCATTACGATTCCTGTTAATGGTGCAACTGTGGTTACCAATGTTAAACAAGTATTTTCTTTATTAAATTCTATAGTAGGGATTGCTGATTCCCGGTCAGAAGAAGGTCTTTTTAAAATATTTCCTAACCCTGGTGATGGCATGGTTGAAATCAAAATACCCGATGATTTTAAAAACGAGAAGAACTTAACTCTTTGTGTTTTCGAAAATACAGGCAAACTCATTCAGCAAAAAAAATTACAAATGAATGATGGAAAAATAAAGCTCAATTTAGAAGCAGAAGCAAAAGGAATTTATAATGTAAGTTTGAGCAATGGGAAGAAAAGTTATAGCGGGAAGATTGTGTTTGAGTAAATACTTTTCATGAAAAAGCAAATTTTAATAATTCCTATATTTATTTTGTTAACTAAATTAACTTTTGGAAAATGGCAATGGGCTAAACAAATAGGAAGTACGAGTGCGGATGTCGGGCTGGCATATCTCGATGGCAATAATAACAAACGGCATAGCTAATTCAAACGTTGGTAAAAAAATGCGAAAAATTTTAATAATAGGAATCATTCTACTTCGATTAGTTGACAGCTATTCGCAAATAACTATTACAAATCAGCAAATGATTCAGCCGGGCGATTCAGTTTACCTAACTCAGTTAGATACTTCCGGTTTCAGTCCTGGCAATTCTGGAAGTATTGTTTTGTGGGATTTTAGTACTATTAATGTTTTACAATATAATGCCTATTTCTATCCTTGTTTGCCCATTGCAAACCCAATTTGTTTTTCTGATTCAGTAAATACGTATTTAGCCATACCCCATTCTGGTGGTTACCATTATGACTATTATTTATTGGATTCGCTGGAATATACTTATCGAGGATTTTGTCAATGGGATCCATTTGGTTTCGGACAGGAAACATATACCAATCCTCCAATTCATATGGTAATGCCTTTTAATTATCTTAATTCATATCATGATACTTTAATAGGAACATTGCAAGGCGGGAATACAAACAGTGTTTGGCAAGTTAATGGTTATGTAAGTAAACATTATGATGGTTATGGAGAATTACGACTTCCTTGGGGAATTTCTCCAAACGTTGCCAGATTACAAGCTACATATTATCGTAAGGATACATTGACAAGTTCAACAAGCGGAGCCGGAGAAGTGGTTATTACACAAACAGATGCTTTTGAATGGTATGACTTAAACACTCATGGAAAATTATTGGATTATAGAAATACTACAGTAATCATTATTTTGAATGGGACAACAACTTTGTATTACACATGGCTTTTTTCATCAGTAAATTATCCATTGGGAGTTTTAGAGCTGACAGAAAAAAGTCCTCAAGTCAGTATTTTCCCAAATCCAACAAATTCAGTATTAAATTTATTTGCGAACATTAAAGAGAATATAACCATCACTAATTTACTTGGCGAAATTGTTTTGCAGAAAACAGCCGAGGGGAAAATTGAGTTGGATGTTTCTTTTCTTTCATCAGGAATTTATTTTATTAAGGCAGGGAATGAAGTGAGAAAGTTTGTGAAAGAATAAAATGGAGTAAATTCGTGTGGGTACTATGGGTATTCCGATAGTACTAAAAGAAATAAAAAAAGGGCTTTGAGAGGTAACGAAGTGAGTGTAAGTAATAAACAGTGTAGCGTAAATGAACATGAGAGCATTAAAACCCTTCTTTTTTTACTTCTTTAATTCCTTCTTCGTTAAGCACGAAGTCTCAAAATTTCCAAAGCTGTGCCTTGGTCACCTTATTATTAGCTACTACGGTAACAATATACATTCCTGATCCCAGGCGCTTAAACACATTATTTAAATTATTCAAATTATCATTTGCTGTTATCACCTGTTGACCGAGGCAGTTTCCATATAAATCATTAATAGTGACAGCGGCTGAATTATAATCACGGCAATTAAGATGAACCACCACATCCCCGTTATTGATTGCCGGAGTTTGAATTTGAATGCAATCATCATCCTTCACGGGTACACTGATCGTTTGTAAAACTTGATTTTTTCCGTTAAAATCTGTCTGGCTTAACCTGTAATATAACGGGCCTTTCTCAGTGACCGGGTCAATATAATTATAATCAGTTACTGCGGAGGTAGAGCCTGCCCCGGGTATATCAGAAATCACTTTAAACACTTTTGCATCCGTTGATTTTTCTATTGTAAAAAATGCATTATTTGTTTCAGTTGCTGTAATCCAGCTCAGCAGCGCCTCTTTATTTTTTGATAACGAAACTTTGAACCCGGTTAATTCAACAGGCAACGGAACACCCCCGCATGGAAAAGAAGCGGGAAATGTAAACGGAGTGGTTGTGCAACCGAAAACGTATCCGTCATTTGTTGCAGGACCATTCGTAACGGTAACAGTTCCTGTTCCGCTAATGACTGAACCGTTTCCGTTTATAAACGGACCAAGCACCGTGACAGTGCCGTTGATTACCACATTATTGCTGTTATTTTTATTATGGAAAGTGCCATCTATAGTTATATTTCCCGTACTGCTTACATTTACTGCGCTTCCATTATCAAACGTAACGTTGTAAACTGTAAGCGTACCACGAAGATCCAGGTTACCTCCTGATTTAACTTCAAAATCACGGGAGCCGGAATTAACCAATGATGCGCTGGAATAAATTGTAAGGACTCCTGCTATTGCAGAAGAGTTTGTGAGGTCCTTGTTTAAGGACACATTATGGTTTATATAGACTATGTCGGACGAACCCGGTGTGCAGCCGCACGAACCTCCACCGGATGTATATGACCAGGTGGAAGCCGCTGTCCAGTTTCCATTATTCCTGCTGTACAGGCTGGCCGCATCTGCTGGCGCTGATAATATTATCTGAATTAAAATGATAAACCAGGAGCTTCTGAACAACAGTAAATTTTTGGTGTGTGAGAGTTTTAATGTCATCATAAAAATTTATTTTGAATGTTGAAAGCTTGTACTTCCAAACCATCTTGCAAAAATGAAGCGGGTTTAAAAAAAGCAGGTCTGTTTACAGTTGCTTACTTACATGTGTAAGAAAAACGGGATTCGGTGAAAGAAAGTGGACAGGGGCGAGTTTTAACAATGATTTCAGACTTTGCAGAGTCAACCTTGAAATGTTTTCTGCCTGATAAAGTTACTTTTCTTTATCAGTCTTCGCTTCTTTTTGCACCATAACCGGCACATTAATTAATGGCTTTTCAATTTTAGGAAGTGTAAATTTAAAAGTGGTGCCACTGCCCGGTAATGATTCAATCCAGATTTTACCACCTATTTCTTCTATAATTTTTTTAACAATAGAAAGACCTATTCCCGTACTGTCAGTATTGCTTCTGTCATTCAGCACCTGGAAAAGCTCAAATACTTTTTCATGATATTCAGGTGCTATGCCGGGTCCGTTATCCTGAACTGAAAATTCGTAAGCATCATTCTTATCAATACTGTATATTTTTATATCCATAATGTTTTTATCATTATGCCTGATCGCGTTACCAACCAGGTTCTGAAAAACCTGGATCATTCTTGTTTTATTCTGGTAAACTTTTGGCAGTCCCGGTAAAATATGGATCCGGTCATTTTCCTTTAACGTAAATGACTTCGTGATTTCATTCAACAACTCATACAGATCAATATGCTCAGCCGACAGGTCCGCTTCGCCTGCTTTTGAGTATTCGAGAACGCCAACAATAAGGTTGTCCATTTTTTGAACCTGCTTTTGGAGCAAATCAATGTGTTCAAGTGTTTCCCTGCTCACTTTGTCCGCAGCATCTTCCTTTATCCATTGCGCAAGATTACCGATACCCCTGAGCGGAGCTTTAAGATCGTGTGAAATAATATGTGCGAACCGGCTGAGCTTATTGTTTATTTTTTCAAGCTCTGTTACGCTTTTTTCAATAACATTCTTTTGCAGAAGAATCTGGGCATTGTTATCTTCCAGTTGCAGCCTGGCAATAATTTCTTTTTTTATCGAATGATAACGGGCATGTGTAAGCAGGATAGAAAAAATGGCAACTGTACCTGTCAGCAACCCGCCATTAATTAAAATTTCTTCGAGCGAAAGTTTGCTGAAGATTTTAAATAAAATAATATTGCCGATCAAAGAAAAGGATATGACAAATATTGAATAAACGGGCCGCCAGATAACAAACATTCCGGCACCGATAAATAAAGCAATGTATGCAAATGTGTGCTTGTACAATGTATCCACATCCATAACACTGTACATGTATGCATTTTGAAGCGCAATGCCAAGGAAGGGTATAAATGCAATGGCCACATTGCTTAAGTTTAATTTTTTCCTCAGCACAATTCCGCCCAG
>DATEMK010000479.1:0-3925 GCA_035275625.1 Bacteroidia bacterium | reverse complement strand
TCTGCCTTCAATATCTACTGCAGCATCTTTACATAACGAACGAGATCCTTGTCTAACGGTGCGTGTTCTTTTACGGCATTTTCAAGATCGGTAAATGTAATTTTATTACTGATGGTGCCCACCATTTTGTTTGATTCGCCTTTGAGCAATGCTTCTACTGCCGATACTCCGAATTTGCTTGCTAAAATCCTGTCGAAACAGGTAGGGTTTCCGCCTCTCTGCAGGTGCCCGAGAATGGTGACGCGGGCATCATAACCGGGAATTTTTTCTTTTACCCTTTCGGCAATTTTAAGAGCCCCGCCCGCTTCGTCACCTTCGGCAACAATTACAATGGTTGATTTATTATTTGATTTGCGCTCACGCAATAGTTTTATCAATTTCTTTAAATCAGTTTTTGTTTCGGGCAATAATATTTCTTCAGCGCCACCGGCAATGCCTGTCCACAGGGCGATATAACCTGTATCGCGCCCCATCACTTCAATGAAGAACAAACGGTCGTGGGCGGATGCGGTGTCTTTAACTTTATCAATGGCCTGCAGAGTGGTGTTTATAGCGGTGTCAAACCCGAGCGTGTAATCGGTTCCGAAAAGGTCATTATCAATGGTTCCGGGAATACCGATAAAAGGAATGTCAAACATTTTGTTAAACGCAACTGCTCCCCTGAACGTGCCGTCACCGCCAATGGCAATGATGCCGTCAATCTTTTCTTTCTTTAATTTATTGTATGCCTGGTGCATTCCTTTTTTAGTCATGAATGCTTTGCTGCGTGCAGTTTTCAAAATAGTTCCCCCGCGCTGAATGATGTTGCTCACCATTGAACCATCCAGCGGAACGTATTCGCCTTTAATCATTCCGTCATAGCCGTGCATAATTCCCGTGGTTTCTTTTTTGTACCATTGCGCGGTTCTTGCCACTGCCCTGATGCAGGCATTCATGCCCGGAGCGTCACCGCCAGAGGTGAAAACAGCTATCTTTTTGATTTCTTTTTTCATTCGCATCAAAATTAGTTTTATAAAATATATCGAAGTTATCTTTTGTATAAAAAAAATTTTATAATTTTAGCCTCTCATTTATTAATTAAGAAATAACAAACAAATTAATTTTAATCTCTAAAAACAAAAAACATGAAAGAAACTTCTACAATTAAAAAATTAATGTTAGCAACAGCGCTGGTTTCGCTTTCGTTTACGAATGTGAAATCACAAACACTCAGTGAAGCATTTGATGACATCACCCTGCTCCCGGGATTAGGATGGGAAATGACCAATATGAGCGCTCCTATCGGGGTGGAAGACTGGGTCCAGGGCTACAGCACCCTGGCCAACCAGACATACTATTTTACCGCAAATTCGGGAGCGGCCGAATCATGGATATGCGGAAGCTTCAACAATTGTGCAGGAGCCGGTACAATAAGCAATTGGCTTTTAACACCTGCATTGACAATTAATAACGGTGATACATTATCTTTTTATACGCGCAGCTCTGATTTAGCGGGCACCGTTTATCCTGACCGGATGCAGGTGAGAATGAACCAGTCAAATACGAACAACGTAGGCGTTGATGAGACTACAGTTGGTGATTTCACCGATCTGCTTCTCGATATTAATCCTTTGTACGACCAAACTTCTTATCCTTTTGTGTGGACAAAGTATGACCTTATTATTTCAGGGGTTCCGGGAGGCGGAACTTTAGGCCGTTTTGCGTTCCGTTATTTTGTGGAAGATGGCGGACCTTTAGGCGCTAACTCGTTTATTGTTGGAATTGACGATGTTACTTACACCCCGTTTTCAACTGGTATTCCTGAAATTAAGAATACAACTGAAACATTTATCGGTCCTAACCCGGTAATTAATAATTTGAACATCAGGCTGGCAGAACCGATTAAAGAAAAGGCTTCATTAAAAATTCTGAATGCTATCGGTGAGGTGGTTTATTCGGCTGATTTAGCAAAAGGTTTTACAAAAGAAAACCTGAACCTTGCTGCTTTGGCAAAAGGATATTATAATATTTACATCTCGGGTACTGGCATCAGCATCCGCAAATCTTTTATTAAAGACTGATTTGAATCACCCGGGATAAGAGAGAAGGCAGGATGGATTTCCTGCCTTTTTCTTTCTGGTGAGTTTCATAAAAGTAATCCTGATCATGCCAGGATGAATTAAAACCTTAAAAATATCCTGTTTCAAAATGATTAGCAAATGCTGTGATATTAAAAAAATTTTTTTACATTTGTCGGCTCTCTCAGAAACAACTCAATAATAAAAAATTAATTAAAATTCAAAACATCAAAAAAATGAAAAAACTCTACATGACATCATTGCTGTCCTTTGCTTTGGGATTGTTAATGATAAATTATTCAAATGCACAAAGCATCAATACCAATACAGAAATTTGCCCGACCATTGCTGCCGGCAGTTTTCCGGGCGGCAATTCAATTAGTGCAATTTTTGACGTTCAGTTTGATTTTGATCCTGATGGCACTGTACCTACCGTTGGATGTGTAGCACCGCTTAATACAGGAACTGAAATCTGGATAAGCCGCTGGAGCAGCAATACTCTCTTCAGGTTTGATTATACAGGAGCGTTTATTGATTCATTTGTAGTTCCGGGTGTAACAGGAACAAGGTCACTGACAACTGACGGAACAGTTGCTTATTTAGCTCTTAACACCAATCAATTAAAAAAAGTAGATTTTACTACTCATGCAGTTCTTGCAACAATTAACCTTCCTGCATTAACAGGCAGCCTCAATACTACCGTCCGTTGGGCAAGTTATGATCCAACATTAGATGGAGGTGCAGGCGGATTCTGGATTGGAAACTGGGATACTGATATTTTGACAGTTGGTATGACGGGCGCTCAATTATTACCTATCATTCCTGCTACCAGCCATGGTTTAACTGCCATGTATGGCGCTGCAATTGACAACCTTACTCCCGGTGGTCCGTTTTTATGGGTTAACAACCAAACAGATCCCGGTGGTTCCGGATTAACAGGCGCTTATATTACCCAGGTAGATGTTACCAACCAGGTGCAAACTGGTTTATTACATAATATGGACACTGATTTTCCAGGCACACAGGGAGTAAATATTGCGGGTGGTATTTCTATTACTACATTGCAAGGCTTCACTCAGCCCTGTATTTTTGCAAATTACCAGGGTCTTCGAACAGCGGCTTATGAACTTATCCCTACAGGCATTAAGAAAATTGATATGGATAATGCATTCAAATTATCTCCAAACCCGGCTCCGAAAAATGGCACAATAAGAATCAGCTACAATCCTCTTGAAAAAGAGAACTTCACTTTAACCATTACGGATTTAAACGGAAAAACAATTTATACTGAAGAGTTTAAAGGCGCTGCAGGAATCAACAAATCAATTCCTGTTCAGGATGCATGCGGCATGTACAATGTTTCTATTGTAAATGAACAAGGGCAGGTATATTCTAAGAAAATAGAGGTTCAGTAAATATTTAAAATTATCCGGCATTCAAAACCACAGATAGTTTTAATTGCTGAATAATCACAGCAAAGCCGTCCGCCCCAGGTGGACGGCTTTGTTATTTTTTGAAAAAAAGCAGGGATGAAAAATAAAAAGCAGCCAAAGAAAAAAACAACTTTATCTGATTCTTTTTTTGATAAAGTATTCCAGGTTGCAAGGTTAATTCCAAAAGGAAGAATTACCAGCTATGGCGCTATTGCACGTTATCTCGGAACTGCCGGTTCGTCACGAATGGTAGGCTGGGCAATGAATTCAAGCCATCATTCAAAACATCCGGTTCCGGCACACCGTGTTGTAAACCGTAATGGCCTGCTTACAGGAAAGCACCATTTCGGAAGTCCTGATATGATGCAGCAATTGCTCGAAAACGAAGGCGTGAAAGTGGAAGACGATAAAGTTATAAATTTTGAAAAACTGTTT
>DATEMK010000478.1:0-11596 GCA_035275625.1 Bacteroidia bacterium | reverse complement strand
GCCGCAACAATGGTTCATCATCCAAATCGCTTCTTTGTAATTTCAAAGCCGGAATTGCTTTTTCAAGATTTAAAAAAGCATCATCATACATATTATTTCTTACATTCCGGCAGGCAAGCACAAACTGAAGCATGGAGTTATTCGGATTCGCATTTTCGGATTTACCAATGAATTCATCTGCATTTTTGGACAGGTCATTAGAAAGATGTGCGTAAGCAGCCCACGCAAACACTTCACTTTTATCAGGGTTATTTGAGTTAATAATATACCGGTCAAATTTATTTGCTGCTATTGCATAATTTTCTTTATCCCTGGTTTTTACAAGACAAATTCCGGAACGGAAAATGGTGGTGTCTTTAAATCTTTCAGAAGTTGAAAGCCGGTCATAGGTTTGTGACGCACTTAAAAAATTGCTGTTAGCTTCAAGAGCCTGGGCGTACGCAAATATCAAATCTTCATTCCGGTTTTCAATTTTATACGCTTTTTCAAATTCTTTAATGGCGTCTTTCAATTGCTTTGTGTCATAAAATGCACGTCCGGAAATGTAATAAACCTGCCACATTTTTTCATTCAGCTCACGCGCCTTTATACTTGTTTCAATTGCCTTATTATAATTTTGATTGTAATAATGCGAATAAGATGCTTTGTACCATGTACTGTCAGTGGGATGCCAGGTGGCTGAACGTTCAAAGCTTGCTGCAGCTTCAGCAAACTTAGCCTGGACAATTTCCGAGCTTCCTTTTGCATACCATGCATCAGCATTATCACTGAATCTTTTTATTTCATCGGCAAAATCCTCATTTGCCTTTTCAAAATTTTGCAGGTTGGAATAAGCGACTGCCCGCTGACTGTGTGCATCACGAAAATCCGGTTTTCTGCGGATCAACTTATCAAGGTCGGTGATAGCACTGTCATTTCTGCTCAACAGGATGTAAGTTCGTGCGCGTTCGTAGAGGGCATTCAGGTTACTGTCAATTAAAATGGCATTGCTGAATTGATTTCGTGCATCGTATAAAGCGCCTTTTGTAAAATTGGTTTTTCCCCGGGCGACATAATTTTCTGAAATACTTACAATCCAGGTTTTCTGTTTTTCTTCAAGTCCGCATTGCTTAGCTTTTAAGAAATCTTCTCCGGCTGCATTGAACTCATTCAACTTATCATTTGCGATGCCGCGGTTAAAGTATAACATTCCATAGCAAATTGTTTTTTGAATTCCATCTGTTGCGGTTTTTTTTGCCTCGCTGAATTTCAGGTTATTGTATTCAAGAGTGGATTTTTCAACGTAGGCAGTTGTATCAGGAGTATTATAGCTGATTGCCTTTCCGTAATCATCAATAGCCTTTGGATATTTACCGTCTTTTTTATAAAGCTCCGCTCGAAAAATATAGTTTTCAGGATTGCGTGATTCATTATTAATTAGCTGGCTGGCATCTTCAATAGCATGAAGAATATCACTATCTGCCATATACATGTCAGCTCTCATTTTCAAAGCATTTTGATGGTGTCTTAAAGAATAATCTATTGCCTGGCGCAAAAACTCGTAAATCTTATTTGTTTCAGATTTATCAAGCGTGTAATAAATAAGCGCCATGCGGTAACAGAACTCCGCTCTATAGGTGTCCTTTTTTGCCTGGGCAATTTTTCCCTCACAGTTGCGAACAGCTTCTTTAAGATTGCGGTGCTCTATGGAAATTTCAATGCCGGTAAGAGAAGCATTAATTTCTGACAAGTCACTGTTTAGAGATGTATATTCATTATCATTTACATTATAATCTCTGATAAGCGAATCGCATAAAAGTTTTGCATTTTGAAAATCATAATTATCCCGTAAACGAAATACCTCTTTTTTTAATTCGGCCACATGCCTGTCTCTTTCTTCTTTCGCAAGCCTTTCCTCATCAGCTTTTCTGATTGCCTGTTTTGCCTTCTCAATTAAGGGCAGCGGATCTGTATTATAGATATTGATTTTTCGTGCATCTTTAAATTTCTTAAGTGCACCTTCAAAATCTTTTTTATCAAACAAATCATTTCCATCTTCAATTAAAGCTGTTATTTTATTATTTTCCTCTCGAATTCTTTCCTCCTCTTTACTTTCGATTTCATCCATGATCTTATCTATATCAGTTTCTGATTTAATAACATTTTTGAAAATATTCGTAACGGTATCGAGTTCCCCGCCTTTTGCAAAACGAATGCTATTGATGTAAGGAATCCAGCCGTGATCATTAACAAGCTTCACTTCTGCAACACGATTGAACTTGTAAAATTTTTCTCCGGCAGTTGTGGTTCCTCTGTAGTCGCATTCGAATTTTACATTGTAATAGAGATAGTCCGCCTTTTTTAAAGGGGAAATTTCAATATTGTTCAGGGAAATGTTCTTATCCTCAGTTTTAGCATAATTGGTATTAAAACTATTCAGGTACTGGATAATCTGCAAATCCCCGCCCACTGTTTTAGTTGTATCAGCTCCGGGTACGAGATCGCTTTCTATGGTAACTTTATCATCCGTAAAAATTTTACTCTCCGGGGTACCCTGTGTTCTGCTTCTGATAACTTCTTCTACCTCGTTCGGACCTGTGGAAGAATCTGCAATAAATACCAGTACTTTTTCAAAATCAGGGATCAGGTTTTTTCTTATTTTATATTTTATAGTTCTTTCATCGCGGGTGGTAATGCTGTCAGGCTGTGCGAATAAAAATGCTGCATACATCAAAAAAGCCGGTAACAAGAAAAATTTTTTCATCTGTCAGGATTTAGGGATGTTTAGTTTAGTGATTAGATAGTCTGATTTCTGAGAAGAAGATGCCTTAAAAAGCCTGCTTATCAACCAGCCTGAATTTTTTTCATTACGTTCAAAATTATCAACTGTCAAAATCCAACCATTTATCTGAAGCAAATGATACCTGACAGAATTAACCTGCACAAATTTAATTTCTGATTTTTGAATTTGCAAAATCAGCCGGCTGAGCTCGATAGAATACGGACCTTTGTAAATATAATCGTTCACATGGCCTTTATTAATAAAAACATTATCAATATTCATAAAATCCAGCCCGTGACATACGGGGCTTAAAAAATAAAGTGGATTGAAATATGAATCCTTATTGAATTTTTCATTCAACTGTTTGAAATAAATACTGTCGGCTTTGGAATAATTATAATTTAAAAAGTCAGCTTTGGCGGAAACGACAGACCAGCGAAAAGCATTTTGATCTGATTTCTCCACTTTTAATATAAGGGTTAACTTTTTTAGTTTCCCTTTATGGAATACCTTGCATCGAAGCTCTGCATACCAATCAATGTCACGATACTTTAAGAATTCAGGATGTATCGAATCGGTTGCCTGTAATATAAAAGTATCCAACTCGCTTAGATTGATTTCAGCGCTCTTGTGATCAAAAAGACTCAGTATTAATTTTTTTCTGGTCAACTGATAGTCTGAATAATTTTTTTTAATAAAATTCTGAAACCTGGTATTTTTTTTAAAATTAAAACGATCAAAAAAATCGTCAATCCCATGCACCTGAAATGCAAACAAAGTGGTCAAATCACTTTTGAAAGCCTGTGCTCTGCAATGAATTGAGTAAAACAAAACAGCAACGCACATTGCCGCGATCCGCATACTTTGAATACTTTAAAACTTTTCTGTATAAAGCACACTGATATCGCCAAGAAAAACATCCCATTGATTTTCTTCCACTCCTTCCACTCCTTTCGTGTAAGCTTTTAAAATTACTTCGGCCGTCTTGGTAGTTTTATCCGAATAAACAGGAACATTGTCCTTCCAACCGGTAAATCGCTGGACAAATTTGATATAACCGTGATAGTTATTATCGGGACCTTTTACAAAATCTGAAGTATATTGGAATTCAGCCCACTCTACATCAATGTTATCATAATTCAGCAACTTAAGTTTTTCGAGGTATTTCCTCGTTTTTGATTTTGTTTTGTTTCCGGATTTAACACTTGAAGTTTCCACAAAATGATATTCCGAATCAAATAATTGCATGGCATTTTCTATCGCATCATCAGCCTTTGAAGAAGAAGTCCGCTTGTTGGCAATGATCAGCATAAAATCTTCAAGTGAATGAATCTTTTGCATGCCTTTTTCCTGCAAATCTTTCATCTCAAAGTCTGAAAAAGTTTTTTCACCTTTATCTCCTTCATCAATCGGTTGCGAAGTCTCAATGACCGGTGGAGATTCAGGTTCTGCTTTGGCAGGTGTTTCAATCTTGTCTTCAGCAGCAGGACTTTCAACCGGAACTTCTTCAACTTTTTCTTTTTCAGTTTCATTTATTTTAGCCGGCTCTTCCTTAACTCTATTTTCGGGTTTTTCATCTTTTGTCATTTCTTCGGATATTTTATCATCCCCGATCTTTTCTGAATTTGCTTCTTCCTGGTTGCTATCCATATATTGTTTTAACTTCCTTAACTGAACACCAATATATTCATGATAAACGCCATTCTCAGAATGAAGGCTGTCATACGTCATTGCATCGCTTAACAGCGTATAACCATCCTTATAATTGCCTTTATTAATTTCCTTGCAGGCATTATCTATCAAGTCATTCCACTGCTGATCACTGGTATGCTCATCAGCATATTGACTTACATCACATTTAAATTTTTTCGCTTGCGAAAATGACTGAAGTGATAAGAAAAGCAGGCTAAACAATACAAATATGATTTTGAAGTTTTTCATTTGATTTTTTTTGGTTGAGTTTAGGGGTATTGACTGGTTTGAAATTTAAGTTCAATAAAATTAAAATTTATTTCTTAATTCAATCCTTGTAATTTTTCGTAAAAGTAAAAAATTATTTAAATCGTTTCAAAATTTGATTTTATAAGGAACTTACCTTGATTTTGAAGGTGATCTTTTCTTAAATTAAAAAATTTACACATTCATTCATTTTGTATTTGCAGGTCCCATTATTCCGCTAGTGGAAAATAATTGCCGTACACATGTCAGCCAACCATGACTGCGAATGGCTTTCAATGGTAACCAAGTTATGGTTGTTGGTAGCGTAATCCATAGCTAAATTACCGATTAATTTCAACATATAACCCAATTAACGCAAAGAGAAATTCCCAAATTCATTATGTACCGAAAAAATCTCTGCATCCTAACCATTTTATTGTAATGACTGATCTTTAATATGGGAATCCTCACGGTCAAAAAATTCAAAACAGCTTGTCACGTACGAAAATATACTCAATCATTAAAATTTCCTATTTTATTGAGCAGTTATGAGGAAAACTTTACCGAAGAATAGCCTCCAATAGTAGCTATTAATGGCTTTTGTGGTTAACCGTAATATGAATGATATTAGTGAAAGCATTGCCTACTATGTTGATTATTTCGAACATTTAACCAAACTAGATATGGCTAATTTCTTGATTTATCTGGATTGGGTGAATCTTTGCAGCGGAAACTTTTTTTACCGGGTTTGACAAATAATATACGGATAATGATAAACATCCAAAAGTAAATAGTTGTAGATTTTAAAAACTTTCTTTCCATGATATATGCAAAATCCATAGTTTTATAAGGATGGTTTTTTCGCTTTTTGCATTTTTTCATCGCAAATAATGAATTGGAGATGAAGATTGACCTGTCGGAATAGGAAAACGACCTGCCGGAATGCAAAATCAACCTGTCGGAACGCAATAACGATCTGTCGGAATAGAAAATCAACCTGCCGGAATGCAATAACGATCAGTCGGAATAGAAATTCAACCTGCCGGAATAGAAAATCAACTTCCCGGAATAGAAATTCAGTCTCGCGGAATAGGAATTCAACCTCTTAGAATAGTCTTTCATCAAAAAGGAATAGTCTATCAGCAAAACGGAATCGTCTTTCAGTAAAAGGGAATAGCCTTTTAGTAAAAAGGAATAGTCTATTAGTAAAAAGGAATAGCTATTCAATAAAAAGGAATAGGTATTCAACCTAAGGGAATAACTATATAATATAAAGGAGTAGGAAATTGAACTTATTGAACAGGCATAAAGAATCTTTAATCTATTGAAACATTAAACTGCCTTTTAAGTATACTCTGTCCGAACCTTCCCGAAAAAACGGGACAGGTGATTAAACGGATTAAATGATTAGCATGATTAAGACAAAAGGAAAAATATCTTTTGAAAAAAGAATCTTTAAAATGTTGAAACAAAAAAATGCCAATAAAGTATACTCTCACATTAGCTGCAAAAAATATTTACAAAATATCGAAACAAAAAATTAATAATTAAGTAAACTCTCACATTAAAAACAAACAAAACTAATAAAGCTTATGACTACCGTTGAAAAGAACAAAGACATGATGGGTACTTCAGTTACTCAAACGTTAAGTTTAAACGAACCAACGTGGACTTCATCTCCATTATTCACTGAATCCGTGGACCAGCACGGTCTGAATATGGCGTCCATCAGAAACTGGGCAGAAAAACAGCAGCAACAACTGGAGCTGAAAGGATTGGTACAGGATAAAAATTTACTGAGACTGGTGATGGTTGACAGTGAGATGCTGCGGATTATTGCTGCTTTAAAAGCAGTGGGAGCAGCTACGAATGATAACCAGCTTATAACGAGCGTTAATAAAAGCCGCTCAAAACTGCTGCATATGTCGGATACTGCTTTTAACACGTTTGCCGGAGTATTGAAGGGGATTGCAAATGATAATTCGGCAGCTATTTTACCACTGGGGATTACTGCAACAATGTTAACTAATTATGGTTTAAGCTGCGCTTCGTTCGATACGATTATGAAAAAACCGAAGTCATTCCGCAGTGCCCTTAAAGGTTATACCACAAACCTGAAAACATCCATATCTACTATGGTAAGTTTTTTAAAGAAAACTATGGACAACCAAGTAAAATCACTGTACCAGGGTACTGAATTTATGGCTGATTATTTTAATTCGAGAAAGCCTTATCATTACAATGAGGAGCGGACTGAACTGAAAGGTATGGTTAAATCGGAGAGCGGGCATAAAATTAAGAATGCTATTATTGAACTGGTGAATTATCCGACCCCCGGTGAGAGCCTGTTCAGACATACGAACACCAAAGGTTATTATGCATTTAAACAATTAGATTTGGAGACAGCTACCATACGCATACGCGCGGTAGGTTATATTGTGGCAGAGTACACGGTGAAAATTGAACAACTGAAAGCAAATGATTTTGATATTGTGATGATGATTGACCCGGCTTTTGCGACAGTGCCTGCATAAGGGACCAAATACAAAGTAGAAATAAAGAACCCCGCGTGAGCGGGGTTTTTTGTTTGGTATGAACCACCGCGAGTATCATTTTTTAAAGTTTCCCTTTATTTATTCTTAAGTCTTTCCAAGTTTCAATAAATTCCTCCTGTTTTTCCCATGCATTAATATCGTATAAATCATGTTCAGGATCGTTCACATATTCAATATACAAATTATCTAATTCATAAAGAGCATAAATTCCTTTACCACCTCTTACAACTTCTGAATAAATTTGATTTCTTACACCAATTAAATCTCTTTTTGCACCAAATGATAATGCATTAAATTCTTTAGGGGTCATGAATTTTTTTAATTAAGTTTTTCAATTATTTTATTTAAAAGCTCTTTTTCCTTAGGCAAAGTATCGCTAATTGAGATGGGCTCTTTCTTAATTGCTTCTTTTAATTGAGCTTTAACCTCATTGTCATTTTTATATTCTCCTTTTTCAAACCAATTTAAAACAATCTCCAATTCCGCAATTCTTTTAGAATTGAGTAGGTTGTAGATTGATTCGACAACAATACTGTTCATTTTTTAGAAATAATTGTTAAGATTAAAATAGAACAAAAAGAAAATTGCGCTAAACAAAATAATCAGATAAAGACCAATTTTTTGATTTGCTTCTTCTGCATCTTTTTTATCCTGTTCAGTTTTTATTTCAGGGCCGAATAAAAGAGTTAGAAAATCTTTAAACATGAGCGTGAGCAGGCTTTCATTGAAACCTAATTCTAATTTAATTCGGGTTTCCTAGAACTTGATTTTGAATTGATATTGCGGTTTTATGTGTCTCAATTAATTCAATTAGTTTTTCTGCTTTTGTCTTATTCGATTCAATAAAGTTGAAGTTTGACTCAAGAAATAGTTCTATAACTTCATTATCATTCCAATGCTGTTGCAGATTTGTTGCAATTTGATAAATCAATAAATCCTTCAGAATTGTTTTATCAAATTTGATTGTGATTTCTCTATTTAAATTTTCCATTCTATTTAATTTAATTATTTATAATTTATATATCCAATTTGAAGGAAAACCCATGTTAGTTGCAATTTGCATCAATGGTTTTATGTTATCGCTCAAAGTTTTTATGAAAACATTTTTGTCAATACTTAAAATATTTGTCAAAGAGTCCTTAAAAAGTATGGAGTAATCTTCAAAAGATTTTTCTTTCTCTAACTTATTTTCTAAAACAAAATGAAACGCATTGTATTGTAATTCGCAAAATGGGTCAAGATATTTTAAGGCAGGAAGATTATCCGATTTCATTGAATTAATAGTTTTCGGAGTTGGAATAAGATTCCACAATTGGTCATGCGCAACAAAACTCCAGGGCAAAAAATGGTCAATACTAAAGTTCTTTGTTAAAATTAGTTCGGAAGAATAAATGCATTTGAACTGATTTTTTTTTGAAAGATAAATTTCCCAAATCTTTTTTGCTTTAGATAAGATGCGTACTTCTGGTGGAAATAATTTATCAGGAATATTAGGAACATTAGGATTATTTTTTTGTAAATAATTTACCAGATGCCAAAAAGTAAAACCCTGTAGAATGCTTATATGTTTTAAAATATAATTCCGCCAAGAAGGATTAATTTCCAATTCAGAAATATTTTTAAAACGATACAAACTGGCGCTATCAGTTTTCCTTGATAAAGATTCAATCAGATAATTTTTTTTTTCATCCAGTTGGCCTTGCAGTTCATTTGCAAACCAAGGTGATAAAAACCTAAAGGGAACATAACGGGTCAAATCACGAATTAATTTTTTAATCGCAGTTTGATTTTTATTTTTAATTAAAAATTGTTTTAGATCTTTTTTTGAAATGTCTTTTTGAATTTGAAAAATGTTTTGAACTTCATCTATAGAACTTTCAAACATATCTTGTTTGCCAAATGAAAGTTTGAAATAATTTATCGGATACCAAACTTGACAAATCATTTCAATTGTCAAATCATCAATCAAAAAAGTTGCACTATTATTCGATTTGAAACTTTCAAGCAACGACAAAAACCAAAAAAATTTATATGAAGTTGCTTTATCATTAAAAACGCCTGATAATTTTTCTACTGATAAATTATTTGATTCAGGCAGTTGCATTCAATCGGCTTACTTTTTCCTTTATAGTTTCCTCACTCAACTTTTCTTCCAGTTGAGTAATCATGCTTTCTACATATTCTTTTGTAACGATTGAATTTTTTGGAAAATCTTCTTTCGCAATTAAAGTTTTGTAGTGCTTCAAAGATTCTTGCAGAAGATAAATTTCAAAGCCATCAAGTTTTATGTTTTTCATTCTATTACTATTAATTTTTGACAGTCGTAAAATAAATCAATATTTATATTTAAAATTAAAGTTTTTTTTTAAAGATTTTAACAAACGTACTTATTTCAGTAAAGCAATCCTTTTTAACAAATTCAATTTTGTTTTCATGCGGAGCAAGATAATCTTCAATAATTTTTCGGTTCAATTCAATTTGATTTTGCATTTGCAACTTACTTATAGTTTTTAATCATTAAAAATTTCCATTGCTTTATCCAATTCTTCACTCACAATTTTAGCATATACCTGAGTTTCCCTGATGGCAGCGTGTCCCATAAGTTTAGAAACTTTATCAATTGACATTCCTTTGGTAAGGGCTCTTGTAGCAAAGGTGTGACGACTGGTATGAAAACTTATATTTTTATTTAACCCGGCTTTCTGCGCGATCAATTTTAAATTCTTATTTGTATAAGCCGTTGAGTTTGAAATTGCAGCATCAACTGAGCGTGCATTGTCAAAATCTAACTCAATTGGTAGAATTGGAAAAATGAAGTCGTTTGGTTTTGCTTTTTTTGTTTGATAAATCTGAATAATATGCAGAGCTTTATTGGGTAATTTTATTGAAAGCTGTCCCCCAGTCTTTCTAATGTTGAAATGAATGTGTTGACCATCGAAATTTTGCCATCTTAATTGAAGTATATCAGATATGCGCAATCCCCCAACATACGCTGCAAAAACAAACATGTTCCGATGAAGATTTATCCGCTCAGCTTTATTAAATTCTAAATTTTCGATTTGATTAAATTCCTCCTCCGTTAAATAAGTGCGCTGAGTTTTTTCCTGTTTAAGCCGGTATTTTAAAAATGGATTTTGATTGTGCTCAATTAAATCCTGGCGATATGCATCATTAAATAATTTTCTGAAAAATTTTAAGTCCCTATGAATAGTGTTGGTTTTGTTTTTATGGAAAGCTCGCAGATGACTTTCGTACTTAGATAAAAAATCATGATTAAAATCCTGGAGATTAAGTTGTTTTCCATTCATGTATTCTCTCAATTTATTTAACAAAGAGCGTGACTTATCATAGGTTCCAATTTTATTCTCTCGTAAATATTTTTCAAGTGCTGTTTCAGCGAACGAAAAAAATTCGGTCGGCATTTTGCCGTAGATCTTTTCTTTAATATTTTTTGAAGTTAGCGATTTATAATTTGTTTCATTTTCTAAAACAAAATCATTTACTTCTTTATATTTTGCAAGAAGATAATTATTCATTCTTAAACTATTCGGAAATGTATTTCTTACACGATTTTTTTTATCATCCCAAAAATCTTTGTGTAACATTTTCCCGGAAGAAATGTAACTGCTTTTTCGATCTTTAATGATTCGAAAATGAATGGGTGCCTCCCCTTTCTTATTTAATTTGTCTTTTCTGTAAACTATTGAAACACTCGACATGTATTTTTTGATTTTGATTCCAAAAGTAAAGGAAATAAAAAATATGAAATGGGGTAAACATTTGACTATATTTTGGGGTAAACATTGGGGTAAACATTTTCAATATTTTGAGTCTTTTTCGTTCATTTAACTGCTTTTCTAAAAAATATAAAATACTTATATACAGTAAGATAAGTGAAAATAAATGAAAAATTGTGAAAGCTTATTGTTCCCAGCGGGATCACGAAGATTTGAGGGTAACTAATTGAAAATTACCTTCAAAACTTTTCGAGACTTCCTCAGAACTGAGGATTTTACGGAAGAATTCCAGAAAATTAAGGAAGAAGCCGAAAATTAAGGAAAGAAGAAGCCGGAATAAATTCCGGCTTTCTTTTTTCAATCAAAACGCACTGACGTTAGTTGCAATAAATTACAGAGACAGAATTACCAAGAAGTTGTTAAAAGAGTTTTTGGATTAATAAAGAAAATTAAAAAAACAAAATGACAGATTCACTTACTGTACAAATTTTAAATAACCTACAAAAGGACATTATTGAAATAAAAAACTCAATTCATTATAATTTTCTAAACAACATTTTCTTTTTAATTCTTGGGGCAGGTCTTACCTACCTGAATACTTTTTT
>DATEMK010000477.1:0-4776 GCA_035275625.1 Bacteroidia bacterium | reverse complement strand
TAGATATACACTAATTTGATAAATGTTAAATAAATTGAACATTCTTTACGAAGAACCCTGCCATTTGTTCCGGCTTAGATATTTTTTGTGAGAAACAAAATTACCAATCATTTCCCAAATTCGGTTTTTGATGTTAAAGCAAAAATTGATAATTAAGAAATGTGCTGAAATTATTTTATTTCCATTCCCAGGTTATACATCATAAAAGTGAAAATATCCGCTTGTTCTTCAATCAGCTTTCCCGTTGGTTTTCCTCCGCCATGGCCCGCCATGGTATCAATCCGGATAAGGACCGGATTGGTTCCTTTATATTTTTCCTGGAGAGCAGAAATAAATTTAAAAGAATGTGCAGGAACTACCCGGTCATCGTGATCCCCCGTGGTGACGAGAGTTGCAGGATAATTTTTATCCGTCTTTATGTTATGAAGCGGTGAATAGGCATACAGCGCTTTGAATTCTTCTTCATTTTCACTGGTTCCGTAATCACTTTTCCATGCCCATCCTATTGTAAATTTATGATACCGCAGCATATCCATCACACCAACAGTCGGAACTGCTACCTTAAATAATTCAGGATGTTGTGTCATTGCTGCGCCAACAAGCAAACCGCCATTGGAGCGCCCGCCAATTGCAAGCTTTGACTGATTCGTGTACTTTTCCTTAATAAGATATTCTGCAGCAGCAATGAAATCATCAAATACATTTTGTTTTTTTAATTTGATGCCGGCTTTGTGCCAGTCTTCCCCATATTCACCGCCACCGCGAAGGTTGGGCATGGCAAAAATGCCACCGTTTTCTAAAAATACCAGGCGTTCCGTTTTAAATTCAGGAGTTTTGCTGAGATTGAATCCCCCATAACCAAAAAGAAGTACGGGATTATTTCCATCCAATTTGGTTCCTTTCCTGATCACAATGAACATAGGGATCTTAGTGCCATCCTTGCTGTCATACCAAACCTGCTTTGTTTCAAAATCCTCCGAATTAAAATCAAGCTTCGGGCGAAAATAAATTTCAGATTTTTTAGCCTGGAGATTGTATTTGTAAACAGTGGAAGGAAAAGTGAAGGAAGTGAGCGAATAAAAAACAAGACTGTCTTTTTTGTCTCCGCTCACTTCGTCAATGGTTCCGATGGCATCCAGCTGAATTTTATTTTCAGCCATTCCTTTTTTGTCATAGACCTGCAGGTAATGGCTTGCATCTTTCATATAACGTGCTATGAATTTATCACCTGCCTGCGTAATGCCTTCGAGCACTTCTTCTTTTTCAGGAATGAAATCTTTCCAGTTTTCTTTTCCGGGTTTACTCAAATCAACCAGGATCACTTTTCCTTTGGGAGCATTGTAGTTAGTCCGGATCAATAGGGAATCCCCGAAATGATCAATGGGGTGATATTTATTTTCAAAACCGGGAACAATTTTTATAAATTCTGAATAAGGTTTTGAAAGGTCTCTTACCATCAGTCCGTTTCCGCCTGATCCTTCCGAAAACCCGATGAACAATAAACGCTGGTCATCTGTAGTCATTGCTCCGAAATTACGAAGCGGGTGTTCTTTGTCTTCACAGATCAATGAATCGTTTTCCTGTGGAGTTCCGAGGGTGTGATAAAATATTTTGTGAAACTCATTTTTTTTCTTCAGTTCATCTTCTTTTTTCGGAGCATCATACCGGCTGTAGAAAAAACCATTTTTATACCAGGCAATGCCGGAAAATTTTACCCATTTTAACACTTCATCATATTCTTTCCCTGTTCTTATATTCCGGGCATGAACTTCACTCCAGTCGGAACCTGCTTTTGAGAGCCCGTAAGCGAAATAATTTCCGTCATGCGAAATGCCGGTGATGTTTAAGGATATGGTTCCGTCAGCGGAGAGCAGGTTAGGATCTAAGAAAACAGCCGGGGGCGAATCCAAATCTTTCTGAATATTCATCACATTTTGATTTTGAATACCATCGTTTTTAAAAAAGAAATAATGCTGGCCCGCTTTAAAAGGCGCTGTGTATTTAGGAAAATTCCAAAGATGCGTCAGGTGGTTTTTTACTTTTTCGCGAAAAAGAATTTTTGAAAAATATTCTTCCGTAACTTTATTTTGCTCCTCCACCCATTCCGCTGTTTCTGTGGAATGATCATCTTCCAGCCAGCGGTAAGGATCCTCTACAACCGTATTAAAATAAGTATCTTTCTGATCAATTTTTTTGGTGACCGGATATTTAATACTTTGTGCATAAGAAAAAAAACAAATGCAGATGTGAGAAAAGAGAATGAGCAATTTTTTTTTCATACGCTGACCCTTAATTATGATAAGTGCAAATCTGCAAAAATTAGCCTAAACTTGTACGGTATAAATTCAATACTTTTAAAAAGTGATTTGTAAGCCATCAAAAAATAAAACCCGGGAGAAACACGGGGAAATTTATTTTGAAATTTTTAATGCTGCAAGTGATTTTTCCATTGATTATTGGGACAGGATTGCTGGCGAAAATTTTTTTCTCCGGGTTGAATATTTGAGGGCTCTTGAAAAATCAAAGATTGCGGGAATGAGTTTTCGTTATTGCTTCATTTATGAAAATACCATCCCGGTGGCGCTTTGCTACTTTCAGATTGCCGATCTCAGTTCAAAAGAATTGGGGTCATTGATCAACCTGGAAAATTTCGGAAGTGTTTTTTCTGCTGTTGGAAATAAAATAAATCAATTTTTATTTTCAGGCGAAAAATATGCTTCCAATAATCTTTTGGTATGCGGCAGCCTGTTTGTCAGCGGTGAACACGGAATAGCATGTGTAAATGAAAAATATTTTCCTGTAGTTTTTGAACTGCTTCCCCGAATGATAGAGAAAATTTCTCAACAAATAATTAAGGAGAATGGGAGAGTTGTTTGTTGTTCCATAAAAGATTTTTATGATAAATCTGACGGGTATGCAAAGCAGCTTTTAAAAGAGCGTTTCCACAGGATGGTCATTGATCCGAATATGATTTTTACGGTGAGGAAAGAGTGGAAAAAATTTGATGATTACCTCGATGCCATGTCAGCCAAGTACAGGTTGCGTGCAAACAATGTGGTGAAAAAACTGGATGATGTTGAAATTAAATACCTGGAATTACCGGAGATTGAAAAAGAAAAAGGGAATATTGAGAATTTATATTTCCAGGTGCAGAAAAAAGCCCCCGTAAGAATTGTAAGAGTAAACATCAATTATTTTCTTACCCTGAAAAAATATTTAAAAGATGAATTTGTGGTGCGCACATTTTACCATAAGGGAAAAATGATTGCATTTACCAGCGGTTTCAAATCAGGGTTACATTACGAAGCCCATTATATCGGAATAGATTATCATTACAATAAATCACATTCGCTGTACCAGAATATCCTGTATGATTTTATTCGGGAAGCAATAAAAAATAAATCCGGACAATTGACTTTTGGACGCACGGCTATGGAAATAAAAAGTACGGTCGGTGCAGTTGCTTATCCGCTTTATTCTTACATAAAGTTTTCAAATAATTTTTTGAACAGCCTGATAAAGCCATTTATTCCATCAGAAGAAAATACAGGCTGGATACCCAGGAGTCCTTTTAAACTCTAAGACAGGAGGGAAGTAATAAAATAAACCACTTCACTGTTCACAACAGACGATCCGGATTCAGTGCCGCTTCGATAACCTTTATCGAGATAATCACGGACTACCGGATATTTTTTTGCAAAATAAAATTTGGGCTTTACTCCGGCAATCAGGTAAAGAATATTGCAGAATATCCCGCCAAAGATCAATCCTCCGAATGCCGGAACCAGCGGCATAAATTCAATTTTCCAGCCGAGTATAAATCCCCACAGGAAAAAACCTAATTTCATTCCGGAGCCTATCCTGTGGTAAACGTGCGCGTAATGACTTCTTGGAATTAGAACTGTGTGATTGGTATTCCTGAAAGTTCTGTGCTGATCCGTTCCGCCTGTTGATTCATGGTTCAGAATAAACTTAAACGGAGATCCGTCAGCTTTTTTATTTTTAGCAAAATAGCATGTATTTTCTGTGACAGTTATTTTTAAAACTTCAGTTGAAAATGGCTTGTTATCTATTTTGATAAATGCCTCTTCAATCTTAAGAATTCCTTCCTCCATTGGTACAATCACGTAAGTAAGGCTGGTTTCTTTCACCTCCGCTCCGCTTACTACGACTTGCCGGAAAGAAACATACGGAGCGCCTGTCACAAAAAAGTTTTTAAATGCCGGTTTTTTAAAAACCCTTCCTTCCCCCGAATACACAAATGAGATTTTTAATTCTTCGTTCAGCTTAACAGCGTTTTGTTCAGGGGTTGCATAAAAATAATGCTGAATATTTTTTTTAGATTTTTCATAAAAACCGGAAAGCGGGTGATTTATTAATCTTAAATCATAAAGCTTTCTTTTTTCACCGTCACTTAAAACGGTATGTGCTTCCTGTATTTCCTTAAAAAGTTCCTCCGCTTTTTTATCACCTTCATTGTGGTCGGGATGAAATTTAAAAGCAAGCGCCCGGAATGCTTTTTTTATTTCAACATCTGAAGCATTTTTGTCAACGCCTAAAATTTTATAATAATCCTTTTCCAAGCTCTGAGTTTATAAAATGAAACCGGAAATCTACAAAAGAAAACTCCTTTAATGGAGATTTGTTTTATGCTTTACCTTTTAATCCGCCCTTATCCGCTAAATCAGCTGCCTGTCCCGCAAGGCGGGATCATCCGCGTTCCATTTACTGCCGCTTCTAAAAATGAAATTCTATTTCCAAAATATAGATTTAGCA
>DATEMK010000476.1:0-8404 GCA_035275625.1 Bacteroidia bacterium | reverse complement strand
CAGGAATACGGTGAACAGCAGGATTTTTTATGGCGGTATGGGCAATTATCTTTATGCCAAGAAAACTTTTTGCGAATAAATTGTCTGAACTTCTGATGCATTCAAAGGGATTAAATTTTATAATTATCTTAGTACCCGAGTTATTAACAATATCAAGCAGCTAACCCAATGCAAAGCAAAAAAGAAAACCTGTACCTGATGACGGTGATAATTGCCAATTTAACCCTTGGCATTATTCCCGGCAATTCACAACCCTATCAATGGGCAAAAAGCATGGGAGGACAAGGGTATGATGCTGCCAATGCGATGGCCGTGGATGGAAGCGGAAATGTATATACCACCGGAGTCTTCCAGGACACGGTTGACTTTGACCCGGACGCAGGCAGCTATAACTTAGAGGGTACAGGGTTCGATAATGTTTTCATTTCCAAATTAAATTCTAACGGTAATTTTGTTTGGGCGAAAAGGATTGGCGGATCAACCGGCATTATCGCTTACGATATTAAAACGGATGCGGCAGGCAATGTTTTCACCACAGGTTTTCTGCAAGATACGGTTGATTTTGATCCGGGCCCGGGAGTATATAACCTGGTTTCTACTTTTGGAAGTGATGATATTTTTGTATCAAAATTGAATTCCTCAGGCAGTTTCATTTGGGCGAGAAAAATGGGCGGAGGAAATTTTGAATATGGACAGGCTATAACAACAGATAATACCGGCAATGTGCTTACTACTGGCAATTTTGGAGGTGCAGCCGATTTTGACCCCGGTGTGATGACGCACAATTTATATTCGGCAGGGAGTGATGATGTTTTTATTTCAAAGCTGAATAGCAGCGGCAATTACTTATGGGCAAAAAGAATAGGCGGTCCAAAGGGTGACAATGGCTCTTCCATTATTACTGATGCGGGCGGAAATGTTTATACAACAGGAATATTTGGAGGAGATACAGTTGACTTTAACCCGGGCGCAGGAACCTACAACTTAATCTCGCCAGGAGGACTATCAGCTTTTATTTCCAAATTAAGCTCTAACGGTAATTTTGTTTGGGCAAAAAACATAAGCGGAACAGGATCTGTTTTTGGAAATGCTATCACACTTGATGTTTCCGGAAATATATACTTAACAGGTCAATTTACGGACACTGCCGACTTTGATCCGGGACCGGGTGTTTATACTATGATGGCTGAAGGATTTTACGATAGTTTTATTTTAAAATCAGACTCTAACGGCAGTTTTACCTGGGCAAAAAGGATGGCTTCTGCTCACGGACATTCTATATTTGTTGATACATCCGGAAATGTTTACACAACCGGTAGTTTCAGCGGAATAAGTGATTTTGATCCGGGCCCGGGAATTTATAATTTAACTGCCGCAGGAACTAATGATATCTTTATTTCCAAATTAGATGCAAACGGGAATTTTATATGGGCAAGAAACATGGGAGGCTCTGGCAGCAATACAGGAGGAAATGGCATTTTTGCAGATGCCGGTGGAAACGTTTACATAGCAGGCGGTTTTTTGGATACGGTGGACTTTAATCCTCCATTGCAGGCAAATCTATTTTCTAATGGTTATGATGACAGTTTTGTGGCGAAATATAGCCAGCCGGGCGGGTGCCAGGCACATTTCAGCATTTATGCCGATACGATACCTCATAACTGGATAGTTTTAAATCAATCGAGCGGTGTATGGCCTGTCAGCTATTTATGGAGCTGGGGTGACAGCACCAATTCAACGGGAGTTGCACCCAGCCATATTTATAATAACCCGTCTTATTATAACGTATGCCTTAATATTACTGACGCTACAGGGTGCATAAGTACTTATTGCGATTCTTCTACCTATATATTTAAAGGGACCAGTGATAACACGATGATCACCATAAATGTTTTTCCTACAAATATTGCTAATCAAAATCCGGACGAATCCGGGAACATTATTTTTCCTAATCCCTCGAATGGCGATTTCACCATTCATCCGGGTAAACAGTATGATCATGTGGTTGTAAAAATGCTGAATGTTACCGGGCAGGAGGTTTTTAATGCAGCTTATTTCAAAACAAACATGCTAAACGTTAGTTTTAAGGGTGAGGCGGGAGTTTATTTTGTGGAGATGTGGAGCGCTGAAGGAGAAGTGAGGAGAGCTAAAGTAGTGATCAGGTAAACGTACTGCCTTTTTTTGTATTGCCCGCGCCAATTGGGGGTATATTTTCCACTAAAAGCAGCTTTTTTATAGGGTATTGCATGGAACAGACTTTGTATTTATGCAGGCAGGTATAAACGATTAAAATTTAAAATTATGAAAAAGATATTTGTAATAATTTGTTTATTAGCAGGGACATTGCTTACCTCATGCAGGGCAACAGTTAAAACTCCGAATACTAATACAGATCTTAAGATTGGAAATCCCAAGTAAATTCATCCTGTGCGGAAGACACTAAGAGGGGCACACGGGTAACCAATGTGATTGTAAAAAAGTATTACTGCTTAATAAACTTTTGGAGGTATAAATTTTCACTCTCATTCACTTTAATAAAATAAATTCCTTTAGAAAAAAGTGAAACATCAATTGTGTTTTTATTTTGTGTTTTGAGAATTGTTTTTCCAAGCGTATTGAGGATTTCAATCTGACAATCAGAATTTTCAGCAGGGAGAGAAATGTTGATATAATTGTTTGCAGGATTTGGCGAGATTAAAAAATCCGGCACATTTGAAGTGTAACCTGAAATGCCGGTCACATCACCCAGGCGAATAGTGTCGCAATATGTATCGGTGCAGCAAAGTCCGCCAATTGTTGAACAATTTGTTACAGTCAGGCAAACGATATATTCAGATTGTGAAGCTGCATAAATATGTACGGGCGGGTTTTGCATTGAACAAGTGTCTCCATCGCCAAAGTTCCAGGTCCATGTTGTATTCTGAGGCCCGGCATCATACCATGATGAATCTGTAAACGTTACGGCATTTCCAATTGCTGTATAAGTAAAAGCAGCATGGCATCCGGGGATTTGTGCATTTGCTATTCCGCAACTGATACCAGCGATAAATAAAGTTAAGATAAATCCTGCTGAATTTTTAAAGTATTTGTTTTTCATCTTTTTTGAAATTTGAATGTTAGTTATTTTTTGAAATTGCATTTATATACTTTAAAGACGGATAACTTTTGAAATGGTTGGGTAATTTTTATCATGCATAAATTCCAGGTTAATCAGCAGAGAACAGTACAGTTGCACTGCCATTTGTAAGATGGATCGTAGTACCCGAATTATTTTGAAGATAACATTCAAACTCCAGCATTGTTTTTTTGTAATGCTTAGCATCCGCAACCGTATCCGTTACACTGATGATGGAAAAAGAATTAGGAATAGCAGAGGTTGATTCAAACTGATCCCCTGCATCATCCACCCAATAAACCTGCACGAAAAGAGGAATAAAAATAACACCCTGGAACATGTAATCACGGTTGCCCGGATAAATGGAGCTGTCTAAATCTGTTTGCGGATCTCCGGTTACTGTCTGGTAATTGTTGATTGAAATTTTAAAATAAGATTGAAACGGAAGCTGTGAATTTTGCAAAGAGAAATTAAACATGCGAAAATTAGTAAATGTGTCAACCATAGAGGGAATTCCAACGTAGTTATTTACTCCTCCTGCAAAGTAAACTGAATCGTCATCAAGGTTTGCGGTAATAAAAACTAAAGGTTCGGTATTGCCCGCTGCAGGTGGTGTAATGGGTTGCAGATGTTCTTTCTTGCAGCCAAAAATAAAAGAAAGGGCAATAAGAAGGAGAAGGAATTCAGCAACTTGGATAATTTGTTTTTGCATGATATTAAAATTTTACAATTAAAAAGGTTTGAAAAGTCCACGAAGGATTTGTGTTTACCCCGTAGAAATATCCTTTGACGTATCCTTCTGTAAGTTCGCGGGTGATGCGGGTGCTAATATCAAATGTTTCAGACAACCTGAATTGATAACCTAATGTCACTGCAAAATTGGTTGACTTAATTCCATCCATGTATCCTTTTACATTATTTTTTTGTGATTCATTAGTGATACCGGAGGTTAAATTTCTTTCTGTGTAATTACCATTTGTATTTACCAGGTATGACCATTGAATTGCTCCCGAAAGGGCATGTCTTTTTGTAACAGAATAATAAATCGAAAGCGGGAAATAAAGTTTATACAACTGGCGGATTTGAATTGTTTGCTCGGAAATATTTTCATTTACATCTAAAAAATAAGTTTTCTGCGTTGCTATAGCCGTATCGTCCAAGTGATAACCGCCCTGTAAGGAATATAATCCGGTTAGGCTGATTGAAAATTTTGAGCTGAGCGGATGCATCACCTCCAGGCCTCCTATAACAGAAACATTTTCCTTGTTAGTAAAGGCGCTGCTGGTACTGTAAATATTCAATCCGGCATAAAAATTAAAATTCAGAAAACTTTCTTTTGGCGGAACCGGTTTTGTTATGGAGGAATCAGCAGGTGAATTATTTTTTGAAGTTGCAGTCAGCGAATCACTGCCGGCAGATTTTGTAAGGATGGAATCGGAAGGAATTAAACCTGTGTTGTTTGTTTGTTGTGCAGATGAATTGGCATTTGCAGAATCGCCTGCCTGTGATTCACTTTGAACAAGCGGTTCAGAATAGCTGATTTGTTCAATCTCTGTTTTAGCAGAATCATTAAGAGAAATGTTTGGCTGGTGTAGAGTGAGATTGATTTCAGCTTTAATGATCGGTGAATGCTCCGTAATTGAATTTCCCGCAATAGCGGAACGGGTCATTTCTTTCTTCACTGCAATTGTGTGAGAAGTGTTTTTTTTCTCATTTACTAAAGAAGTGTTTTCAGATTTTCTTTGTGCCGAATCATTTTTTGTATCCTTATCAATTTCATTTTTACCTGGTGCATTAGTGGTGATTGATTTATCCGTTTTATTATTAAATGAATTGTTTTCAGCCGGAACAGGTGTATTTATTTGCCCGGTACTTCCGTTAGTATTTTCGGTTGATTTTTTCCCGGGCAGTAATACAAGCAAGCCGGAAGTCAGCATTATAAGAAAGCAAAAAATCAGGAAAAACCATCTCCTCTTTTTCTTTTTTCTTTCCTGTTCGTTAAGCAAATGGTTTAATAATTCCCAATTGCCTTCTTTTTTTGAAAGCTCAAAGTCAGAAAGGTTTTCTCTGAAAAAATTATCTATGTTCCGCCTTTTCTTCTCCATGATTCAAATTCTTATTTTTTACAATAACTGCTTTGCTGATTTTCTCTTTTAAAATTTTTCGTGCGTTTGATAAATGCCATTTTGATGTTCCCTCGCTGATTTTCAGATTTTCTGAAATCTGCTGATGTGAAAATTCATCAACAACATACAAGTTGAAAACCACCCGTGTAGCTGGCGGAAGATCTTCTACCATTTCAAATATTTCCTCTTTTGAAAATTCCAGCACATCAAATCCTTCGTGCATCAAAGTATTTTCTTCTTCGGGTTCACCATACAGCCGGAATTCATTTGTATGAATAAAATTAGCCCGGTATAATTTATTGCTTCTGACAAAATCAATGGATGAGTTAATGACAATTCTTTTTATCCATGCTTCTAAGGTGCCTTCTGATTTGTACTGATTTATTTTTGCGAATACTTTCAGAAAAGCGTTGTTGAGCGCTTCCAGTGCATCTTCCTCGTTTTTGAGATACCGCAAACAAACCGTCATCATTTTATTAAAGTATTTATCAAACAGAATTTTTTGGGCATAGCGATGGCGCTTCCGGCATTGTTCCACCAGAACTTTTTCATCAAGAATGCTTACCATCTTACCATGCACAATTAATAGACGATGTGCTTTTGCAAAGGTTGGGTACTTTTATGAGAATATGGCCAATAGTGAGGTTAGCCACTAATTAATTGCACAAATTAACACGAAAAAAAATCCGGGATTTAATGGCAGCCACTAATTTCACAAATTAACACGAATGAAAAGGTATAAGGTTAAACACCCGGGGCGGTGCCTGCGGAATTTTTTAAGCTTTCAATGGGCATCATAAACTGTATGCTCTGTGATAACTATTTTCTTTAAATCCGTTGATGCCGGACCGTTTATTACCTTGCCATCTGTTGTAAACCGTGAACCATGCATGGGGCAGTCAAATGTTTTTTCATCAGCATTCCATTGAAGTATCCCGCCTAAGTGAGGACATACTGCCGTGCAGGCATGTAAATTATTTTCTTCATCGCGATACACCGCCATCTTTTTTAATCCTGATGAAATAATTCCTCCTTCACCGGGTTTCAGGTCTTCTGCCTGTTTTATTTCTTCTGCCGTAAACCAGTCTCCGAACTGTGCCACCATATTTCCTACTTCGTGTAAATAATCGCCCGTAGTTTTTAATGTGATGCGCGATGGGCTGTACATTTCTATCCAGGGATTTTCTTTACCTGTAATGATGTCTTTTATAATCATTCCTCCGAGAGTCCCATGCGTCATGCCATTACCTGAATCTCCGGTAATGATATAGATGTTATCGTTACCCGGATTTTTGCCTATGAAAGCTAATGAGTCAATCGGCTCCATTACCTGTCCTGACCATTTAAAATCAATGGATCCAATAGCCGGAAAACGTTTTCTTGTCCATTCCTCCAGCTTGTTATAGCGGTCCTGTTCTTCGATATGTTCATCATCGGCCTGCCCGGTACGGTGGTCTTCGCCTCCTGCAATTAACATATCAAATTGTTCATCCAGTTCTGCGAGGCGAACATAGTGATAAGGTTTTGAAATCCATTTGGAGTCATGATTGCCGGTATCCCACCACAGCGAATAAGGCAATTTTCCTTTCGCGATTTTTGCGCCTATAACATAACTGCGGTAGGGCCATTGCTTGGTGTGCATGGTGACCCAGTCATTGACGGGGGTATTGGTTGCAACCACAATATGATTTGCTATTATCTTATGTCCGTTTGCCTCAGCGCCTTCTTTGGTAATGTTTTCGGCCTTTGTCTGAGTATAAATTTTTCCACCCAACCCGGTAAAGGCATCTGCCAGCCCTTTAAGGTAAAACATGATATGAAACTGTGCCTGGTTTTGAAATTTAATGCACCGTTTGCCTTCTTCTGCAGCAATTCCCGGAATGGTGTCTGACATTTCATTCATAAGCCCGGCACTTTTTGTGGCTGCATATTCTTTCTCTAATGTTTCACTGGTATCAGAAGGATGTAAAAACAAATAGCCATCCACTCTTTTAAAATTACATTTAATGTGATGTTCGTTCACCGTATTTTCAACCCAATCAATGGCAGCCGAATGACTGTCAGCGGCTAATTGCGCAATGTGTGCTCCGAAAGTCTTTTCGAGTTCAAAATAACGGTCGTCAAGGGCACAGGTAAGATGGGCTGTGGTGCGTCCTGTTTCACCGCTGCCTATGTAGCCATCTTCCACCAATACCACTTTTCGGCCTTCTTTAGCAAGGCAATAAGCCGCAGTAAGCCCGGCAATGCCTCCCCCGATAACTAAAATATCAGTACTGATGTCTTCATGTAATTTTTCAAAAACCAATGGCTGACCCGCTGAAGAAAACCAAAAAGATATATTATCTCCAGAGGTAATATTGCCTGACTCTTCCGCAGGTAACGAGTTATTATTATAATTATTCATGATAAATAAATATTAATTTGTTGAACTACTTTGCTTATAACATCATGAAAATTATGCCATGTGTATGAAAGCAAAAAATGAAAATAATTGAGGAAATTAGTTTACAAAAAGGGGAATGCTGAATATGGTTTTTCAACACAGTGTTGAAAACTTTTTCATGTAATAAATATCTCTTAATAAATTATTTTAATAACAAGTTGTTAATACGAAAAGTTGTTTTATCTTTGCACCTCCAAAAAAAAAGGGTGTTGTATTTATCAGAAAATGCAGCATCAAAAATGAAAAATTAAGAATGAAAAAGTAAAATAAAATCGTTTAATTTTCCGAATTCGGAATTTCAGGAATCTTAAACATTAAACATAATCCTTAAACCAAAAAATGCCAACCATATCGCAATTAGTAAGAAAAGGTCGTTCAAAACTTGTGGAAAAAAGTAAATCACCGGCATTGATGTCCTGCCCGCAGCGAAGGGGAGTATGCACGCGTGTTTATACGACCACTCCGAAGAAACCAAACTCTGCGATGCGCAAAGTGGCCCGTGTGAGGCTTACCAATAAGTTTGAAGTAACGGCATATATTCCCGGGGAAGGACATAATTTACAGGAACACTCGATTGTAATGATACGTGGCGGCAGGGTAAAAGACCTTCCGGGAGTTCGTTATCACATAATAAGGGGGGCATTGGATACATCAGGGGTTGATGGCCGTAACCAGCGCAGGTCAAAGTACGGAACGAAGAAACCCAAAGGTGGAGCGGTG
>DATEMK010000475.1:0-2021 GCA_035275625.1 Bacteroidia bacterium | reverse complement strand
AACTTATTAAAAAGATAAACGTGTTCCCTGATCTGTAATACGCTATCGTTAATCACAGCCCTGGTAACCTGCTCCTCTGCTCCATCTACCGTACAAACAAGTGTTTCAGCAGTATGCACGGCATTTGAATTTTTTTTCAGCAGCCTGATATAAAAATCAATATCCACCAGCCATTTCAGGTTTTCATCATATAACACTTCACTATTTTTTCTGACTATGGTTGCACTCGGAGAACCAATATAGTTCGCAAAGAAAAGCTGGTCAGGACTCTGTTTTATTTTTTTTAACCGGTTTTGCGAACACCAATGTTTTTTTTTATTGTTTAAAGAAACGAACCATATTTCAGTTCCTGAAAAAGCAAATGAGGCTTCCGGATTATTTTCTAAAAGCTCTACATACTTTTTAAGGCTTCCGGTTGAAGTAAAAAAATCATCATGATGAAGCAGCTTTATATATTTTCCATTCGCCTTTTCCATTGCATAATTCCAGTTTGCCGGAGTACCCAGTGCAGGGTCGTTTCTGTAATAGCGGAGCTTGCCATTGAAATCAAAATCTTTAAGCAGGATGCTTACGGAATCATCCGGTGAATCATCTGTGATGATAATTTCATAATCAGAATAGGTTTGTTTTAAAACAGAATTCAGCGTTTTACGAAGAAATTCAACTTGCTTAAATGCCGGTATGCAAATGGAAACTTCAGGCTGCATAAATTAATATTCGTTTAAAAACATTTAACAAAAACAAAATTTTAGAATATGCAAGACAGACAGGATAAGAAAAATTATTGAGCAGCCATTTATATTTTTTATACCGGGAAACTTTAGTTTCGGAGTAAATGAGATCAATCATTTCGAGCGCCTTTCTTTTATCGCCCGGATAAGCGTCAAATATTTTTCTGTCAAGAACATTCTGATGATAAAATATTTTAGGCAGAATTATTCTTTTATATTTCCATTGCTGAATACTATTGTTTATTTTCAAACAGCTTTTCAAACCATAGACATACATTTTAAACCGGTCCCGGCTGTGGCTTTCGGTATGGACTCTGACAAGTGCACTGGTTTGAGGTGTATTATCAAAAAGAAAAACAATATTTTTGAAAGCACACCTCAGCCAGAATTCACCATCTTCATTATATTTTAATTGTTCATCAAAATAACCTGCCCGTTCAAAAACAGTTTTTCGAATTAACGGAGAATTAACGACCATAATATTTTCACGCAAAAGCGCCATTATCATCTTATCTCCGAAACCGCTCACGTATTTCATCCAGGGCTTATCATTTTCTTCATTCAAATAAATATTGTTAAATAATAATTTCGGGTTGTCCGTTGGGAAATATTTCATATTACTATAAACAACATCACACGAATTATTGTTTTTCAAAATGCTGACCTGTACCTCCAGTTTTTCTTTTTCCAATAAATCATCTGCGTCTAAGAGCTGAATGTATTCACCTGTTGATAATTTGATGCCGTGATTACGCGAAGCAGCAAGCCCGGAATTAGTTTGATAAAAATATTTAATGCGCTTATCTTTTTCTGAAAATGATCTGACAATTTCATTCGTATGATCAGTCGAACCATCATCTATTACAAAACATTCCCAATCATAAAATGTCTGCTGTTGAAGACACAATAATGTGTCTGGTAATAAATGTGCATAATTATAAGAGGGAATTATGACTGAAACCATTGGAATTTCTTTTTCAATAAGTTTCGCATTCTAAAAAACAAATTGTTTTTAATGATCCTTTTGTTCTCTTCCATTTCAATCAGGCTTTGAGGGAAATACTCCAATTGGATTCTTCTCCTCTCTGAAGCTATCAAGTTTACATTTGCCCGGTGAGAGCTCATTCCATCGAGCAAAAACTCGGAAATGGTAATGGGCACATACTGAGTCGAAACTTTATTTACAATTATTGTTTTAAGAAAGAATTCATAGTCAGCCACAATTTTGATATCTTCACGATAGTATCCATATTTTTCAAATAATGTTTTTTTTATAAATGACACCGGGTG
>DATEMK010000474.1:0-7864 GCA_035275625.1 Bacteroidia bacterium | reverse complement strand
GTAAGTGACACAGGAGCGGGAATTGAAGAAGACCGCTTGCCGAAAATTTTTGAATCGTTTACACAAACAAACATCCATGATACCCGTCCGCAAACCGGAACAGGACTCGGGCTTACCATCGTAAAACATCTTGTGGAGCAGCAGGACGGAATTATTTCTGTAAACAGCACGCTGAACTCGGGTACTATTTTTAAGATCGAATTAAAATTCCAGCTTCCTGAAAAAGCGGTTTCCAAAAGTGCCACCCCGGGAAAAAGCGCATTTCAGCCGAAGGACCTTTCCCTGATTTCACTCTTGCTTGTAGAAGATAATAAGGTCAACCAGTTTCTTGCAAAACAATTGCTGACTAAAATGGGATTTGGGGTGGAAATAGCCGGTGGCGGAAAACAGGCATTGGAAATATTACAGAAAAAGAATTTTGATGTAATCCTGATGGATGTGCAAATGCCGGGCATGACAGGCTATGAATTATGCGATCATATACGCAAAGAGCTTGCGCATCCTTTAAACAGCATACCCATCATAGCCCTAACAGCTTATGCGTCCAGCCAGGAAAAGGAAAAAGCGATGAATGTAGGGATGAACGATTATATTACGAAACCATACAGCCCGCAGGAACTTCTATCGGTGATTTTAAAGTATGTGGATCATAAAGCAGCAAAAATTTCTGTTCCTGCAGAACCTGTGCATGAGAGCCCTTCAGACAGTCCTATGTTGAAGACAATTGCTTCAGTGATCGGCAATAATAAAGAAGATGCTGTTAACCTCATTGAAATGTTTCTTGCACAAGTGCCTTCCACAAACAGTACACTCGAAAAAAATATCCATGACAAAAACTGGGAAGCGGCTTTCCAGGCTGCACATAAAATAAAATCCTCGTTAAAGCTTTTGAAGATTGAAAAACTGTCTGACCTGATTACAAAGCTGGAAGAACGTTCACGCTCACGTTCCAATACAGAAACAATTCCTGAACTTTTTAAAACGTATTTAAAAGAATGCAATGATGCCCTCGAAGTTTTAAGGGAGGAGTTGAAAAAACTTAAAAAATAGTAACCCGATAACTCCTCATTTCCTTTATTTATTTTTTTGATTTTGCTCATTAAAGTCTTTTTCTGCACTTTGCTTAGACATCACATCTTCCTTTGTTATGGAAACCAGCCATTGATTGCCTGAGTACTTCAACATCATTGTCTGAATTTCTTCAGTTCCTTTTTCTTTGAACTTTACAACAGCGGTTTCGCCTTTAATTTCCTGCGAAAGCACTTCATAATCCTTCCCCGTAAAATCCGTCCTGGCAGAGGATAGTTTAGCAAGACTTTCGGCAATTTCAACCAGCTTCACCGTTTCAGGCGTGCAATATTTTTTTGCTTCATCAAATTTCTTTTCCTTAAATGCATTCAGAAATTTTTCTGCAACCGACCTGGGTGAATAACTATTCTGGCAGGATGTGAAAAGAAAAACAAAAACAGCATAATGGAATAATGCCGGAGGAATAATGGAAATGCGAAAATTTTTCATGGTAAAATTAATAAGTGTACGAATAAATCAATGCAGCATGCGGATTCAAATATAAATTATCAGGGGCTATATATTTATTTCCATTAATTATTGTTAACGGAATATAGTTTTTATCCGCGGCAGCAGCGGTAACAGCTTTATAAACTAATTCTGAACAATACAGGGCAGTATCCGTTGCAAGATCAAAATGCGAATCGAACACGATTTTTTTCCCGTACATAGAATGGAGATTAGTTATGATATTTTCTTTCGCTTTTTTTGAAAGATCATAACGGTAAATTGCATACGCATTGTTTTCTTTTGAATTACAAAAGGCCTCCAGCAACTCTTTTCTTAATAATTCACCATTCATTATTTCATCTTCCGGTTTCTGTCCTCTGACCTCCGCCATCCGGTTCTCCCCTCCTATAATATGATAAACAAAAATTTTATCCTGCTCAACGCTGATAATTCCTGCATGTGAATAGCTTTTATCCTTCAAAGAAAACTGCCGGAAAACATCACTGATGAAACCTTTCCCGTTTCTCAGGATAATATCCCCTGATTGTATATTATTTTTAATTGTTCCGGGTATTAAAAATTCGCCTGTATAATTATTTCTTTTGCTGCTTCCTGATAAATTATTTTCAAACTGCATGAACAGGCAAAACACAACAAGTGCAATAAAAGTAAACCAAAATGATTTCATGATACGCCTTTGGCGGACGGAAAGGTAGTAAGAACAGGAATAATTTAATCAGCTCCTTACTGATGATCCCGGGGTAATTCTCAATTCCAGTTTTTCATTTCCTCTCAAAACCACCATGAATTGCAGGTCACCTATTTTTTCTCCGGTCAGTAACCTGAAAAGATCATCGGATGTTTCTGTCACCCGTTCGCTGAAAGAAACAATAATATCACCGGCAAGCATTCCTGCTTTTTGGGCAGGACTTCCGGGTTCGGTGCTCGTTACAAAAATTCCTTTTTTATTTTTAATATCATGCATCTGCTGCAAACGGGGAACGAGATCAACTGTTTGCATAATTATGCCAAGATACGCACGTTTCACTTTTCCATAACGCAACAGTTGTCCGGCAATGTTTTGTGCTGAGTTGATGCTGATGGCAAAGCAGAGATTCTGTGCACCCATGATGGTGGCGCTATTCACTCCTACAACTTTTCCTTCCCAGTCAATAAGCGGTCCGCCTGAATTTCCGGGATTCAAAGCAGCATCCGTTTGAATTACATTGTCAATGAGCCGCCCTGTTTGTGTGCGGAGAGTTCTGCCAAGCGCACTTACAACTCCTGTGGTAACGGTATGTTGAAACCCTAACGGATTCCCAATCGCAATTACAAGCTGTCCAATCCGGAGATCGTTAACAGTTCCCAGCTTTGCAGCATCATAACCGTTTGCAGTTACCTTTAAAATAGCCACATCGGAATCAGGATCATCTCCCACTAATGTTCCTTTCGCTTCTGTTCCGTCATGCAGGGTTACTTTGTAATCTTCTCCTTTTGTGATGACATGACTGTTTGTAAAAATCAAGCCGTCTGATGAAAAGAAAAATCCAGAGCCGCTGTTCGCAGGAATATTCTGCTGCTGCTGGCTGCGCAGCGTATCAATTTTTACAACTGATTTCTTTGCTGCATCAACAGCGGTAATAATGATGTTTGAATAGCTGTCCATTGAATCGGTTCAAGGTTTAAAGTTTGAAGTCATACATAAAAGAACAATGCTGAACAAAGTTTATGCTAAGAATGATTTAAGACTGGATTTTGACGAAATGGTGTGTGGTTCGTCTCTTTTACTGCCTTTATTACATACTTGCTGCCAAATAAAAAACCCTGCGGGTTGCAGGGTCTTTCTAACACCATCAGTAATGAAGGCTTATTCGAAAAGTAATCAGTATTTTGTTGAGGGACCGTTTGATTTTTTCATTTATCAGGTACAAATATACACCGGGTTTTTACAGGTCACAGTGTCAATGAGCAATTGGCATAAAGCACTGAGCAATGGGTATATTCTGTTGAGTAATCGGAGGACAGAGGACGGAAGACAGAGGGCAGTGGGCAGTGGGCAGTGATCAGTTCGAGGTGGGTTAAAGTTTTCTTAAGAGTTCATTCGACTTTTCTGACTCCGTCCTCTGTCCTCCGTCTTCTGTCCTCCGTCTTCCGTCCTCCGTCTTCCGTCCTCCGTCCTCCGTCTTCCGTCCTCTGTCTTCCGTCCTCTGTCTTCCGTCTTCAGCCATAACATATTTATGTGTTCATGTTTTTCCTTTCATTTGTATTCCTTTTTTACCTTTATCGCCTTCAAACCTGGAATTATGAAAAAATCAATCTTACTTGTCATTCTTATCACTACAGTTTTAATTTCTGCCGCAGCTTATGCCCAGAAAAAAACAGAACAGCCGGCACCGGATAAAAACAATCCGTGGAAAACAGAAACATTCAACGGTCTCAGCTTTCGAAGCATTGGCCCTGCAATTACGTCAGGAAGGGTGATTGACTTTGCCGTGAATCCTGCAAACAAAAAAGAGTATTTCGTGGCTTCAGCTTCAGGCGGAGTCTGGAAAACTGCCAACGGTGGCATCACTTATGAACCTATATTTGAAAAAGAGGGTTCCTATTCAATCGGCTGTGTGCGCATGGATCCTAATAATGCTAACGTGGTGTGGGTAGGATCAGGTGAAAATAATAACCAGCGCAGCGTGGCTTATGGCGATGGTGTTTACAAATCAATGGACGGAGGAAAGTCCTGGAAAAATATGGGGTTGAAAAATTCCGAACACACAGGGATGATTACCATTGATCCGAAAAACTCCGATATTGTTTATGTGGCTGCTTATGGTCCGCTGTGGAATGCGGGGGGTGACCGCGGTATCTATAAAACCACTGACGGTGGAAAAACATGGAAACAGATTTTGTTTGTAAGCGAAAATACGGGCTTCAATGAAATACATATTGATCCGCGAAACAGCAATGTATTGTATGCCTGTGCGCACCAGCGCAGGAGACAGGTGTATTCCTACATCAGCGGTGGACCTGAATCCAATCTTTATAAAAGCAATGACGGTGGCATAACATGGGATACTTTATCAAAAGGGCTTCCTGAAGGAGACAAAGGAAGAATCGGTTTATGCATTTCACCTGTCAATCCCGATTATATCTATGCAATTGTTGAAGCACAGGAGAAAAAAGGCGGGGTGTTTCGCTCTGTAAACCGCGGGGCAAGCTGGGAGAAAATGTCAGATAATGCTACTTCAGGAAATTATTACCAGGAAATTTTTTGCGATCCGAAAGATGTCAACAAAGTTTTTTATGTGGATTTCTGGGTGATGGTTTCTCTTGACGGAGGAAAAACTTTTAAAAAGATCGGTGAGAAATATAAGCATGTGGACAACCACGCCATCTGGATTGATCCTGATGATACGCAGCATCTGCTGGTGGGATGTGACGGGGGAGTTTATGAAACATACGATTTTGGCGCCAACTGGAATTATAAAACCAACCTTCCTGTCACACAGTTTTACAAAGTGGCTGTTGATAATGCAACACCGTTCTATCATGTTTACGGAGGAACACAGGATAACAATTCCTTAGGCGGGCCTTCACGCACTATCAGCGCTAACGGCATCACCAACTCACACTGGTATTTCACGCAGGAAGGGGATGGTTTCGAATCGCAGGCTGATCCTGAAGACCCGAATATTATTTATTGCCAGTCGCAGTATGGCGGGCTGGGCCGTTTTGATAAAAAGACGGGTGAGCTGGTGGATATTAAACCGACAGAAGGAGAGAATGAACCTGCTTATCGCTGGAACTGGGATTCCCCATTGATTGTTTCTTCCCACAAGCATACACGCATTTACTATGCATCCAATAAATTATTCCGCAGCGATGACCGGGGCAATTCATGGACTGCTATCAGTGGTGACCTTTCGAGGCAGTTAGACCGTAACAAATTACCGATGATGGGAAAAGTATGGAGCATGGACGCTGTAGCAAAAAACCAATCCACTGATTATTACGGGCAGCTTGTTTCTATAGCTGAAAGCAATTTTGATGAAAACCATTTAGTCGTTGGCACGGATGACGGGCTTATTCATGTGACCACAGACGGAGGAAAAAACTGGACGAAGATTGATAATATTCCCGGTGTGCCGGAACGGACGTATGTAAACCAAATCATCGCTTCACAGCATGATAAAAATGTTTTTTACGCCACGTTTAACCATCACCGTTACGGAGATTTCAAGCCATACATTTTTAAAAGCGCAGACGGAGGAAGAACATGGTCAGCTATACAGGGAAATCTCCCGGTAAGGGGAAATGTATATACTATAGCGGAAGATCATGTGAATGCAGATTTGCTTTTTTCAGGAACGGAGTTCGGAGTGTATTTTACTATAGATGGCGGAAAGCAATGGACACAGCTTAAAGGAGGCTTGCCCACTATAGCAGTGCGCGACATTGCTATACAGGAAAGAGAAAGCGATCTCGTGCTCGGCACATTCGGAAGGGGGTTTTATATCTTAGATAACTATGCTCCTTTGAGAACTTTGAAGCAGGACGATCTTAAAAAAGAAGCGCTGCTATTGCCCATAAAAGATTCGTGGATGTTCAATGAATGGCGGCAGTGGGGCGCACCGCTGAAAGGTTTCCAGGGCGAAAGTTTTTTTTCCACGCCCAATCCTGCCATAGGGGCCGTGTTTACTTATTATCTCAAAGATGATATTAAAACGATAAAGGAGAAAAGGCAGGCTATGGAAAAAGAAAAAATTAAAAAGGGAGAGAATGTATATTATCCGACTGTTGATTCGATGCGTTTGGAAGACAGCCAGCCGGAACCGTACCTTTTATTTACGGTAACGGATGAAAGCGGTGCGGTAGTGAGAAAGATGAAAACGGGCGCAAAGAAAGGATTGAACAGGATCACCTGGAATTTCCGTTACTCATCTCCCGGGCCTGTTGCTTTTAATACTCCTGATCCGACCAATCCTTATGACACCCCTGAAACGGGTTACCTTGCCATGCCGGGAACTTACAAAGTTTCACTGAGCAAATTTGAAGACGGAAAAATAACGGAGCTGGTACCCGCCATTCCATTTGTAACTAAACCGCTTTTTGCGGATACGCTGAATGCAGGAGATAAAAAATCACTGGATGCCTTTGCTAAAAAAACAAGTGAGCTGCGCAGGGCCACCGGTGCAGCTGACAGCTACCGCGGGGAGCTGGTAAATAAAATCAAATTTATTAAAACGGCTGTGATTGACGTATCCAGCGGGCTGCCGGGACTGACCGACCAGGTGTTTGCAATTGAAAAAAGACTGAACGATGTAAACACAAAAATGAACGGTGATGCAACTCTTTCAAAACGCGAGTTTGAAACTCCGCCTTCCATTACCGGGCGCATCGGCACTATTGAATATACTATATGGAACAGCACCTCTGCTCCTACCCAAACTTTTATACAATCTTATGATGTGGCTTCTAAACTTTTTGCAGGCGTATTAGCAGAATTAAAATCCATTGACGGAGAAATAAAAAAGGTAGAAACTATACTGGAGCAAAACAAAGCGCCCTATACACCGGGAAGAATGCCGGAGTGGATGGAGAAGTAGGTTTAAAGTTTAAAGTTTGAGTTTTGAGATTTGAGGTTAGCAGCGGACCAACCTTAAACTTCAAACCTCAAACTTTAAACCTCTTTTTCTATCTTACTATCATAGTTACCACCTGTCCCCAGTCAGATGTGCCTTTGGTGCCGCGCGAACGCACCTGGAAATTCCATTTATCACCTGCTGTCATTTCATCAAAAAGCATTTTCTGGGTCTTTGATGTGGCGGTTATCCCTGCAGGAACCGGTTCGCCCTGTTTCCAGTTGCGGCCTTCATAGTATTCTGCAAACAGAGATTTGTCATAAACTACCAGCGCTTCACCTGTATGTTCAGCGTCTTTTGCTTTTACATTTGACGGAATAGCCGGTGTATGTGTTGCACCGTCAAAAGTCTGCACACTATATCCCGAAGTAAGCCAGTTAGCAACATTGAAAGGATACTTTTCAATGATATAAAATCCCAGGTCTTTCAAACCATTATTAAGCATTTTGCGCGCTTCTTTTTCAAGCTCTCTGTAGTTGAGCACCTTGCCCTTTTTACCAAGGACAATGTTGTAGTTTGCCCGGGCATCAACCACTGTGGTGAGCTTTACACCTGCATCATTGAAAAGCGCGTTGCCGGTCATGTTTTCAATAATGTAATTGGATTTGTCAAGAATTTCGTCCTGGCTGTACTTAGTAAAGCCGTTTAATAAGATTGGATTTTTCATATATTTTTTTTGTTTTATTTTTATGCTGTAAATTTTCATAAAT